>NZ_KV805797.1:0-35871 GCF_001811625.1 Globicatella sp. HMSC072A10
TTTAGGTGACCAACAGTTATTTTACACTAAGAAAGAATAATGAAAAAAACATACTGTTATACTCAAATAAGGATGTTTTTTAATTATTTTCTAATATTTACTTGACTTATTTTCTATTTATAGTATTTTTAATATTATCGGTATGCTTATAAAGCATAGAGGAGGAATCATCATGACAAAAAAATATAATGTTGCGATATGTGGTGCAACGGGGGTTGTTGGACGCAAAATGATTCAAGTCTTGGAAGAAAGAAACTTTCCAGTGAATCAACTCTATTTATTTGCTTCAAAACGTTCAGCAGGTAAAACACTAACTTATAAAGGTGAAGCTGTCACCATTCAAGAATTAACAGAGGACTCTTTAAAGACTCCTATTGACATCGCCTTATTTTCAGCTGGTGGCGAAACATCATTAAAATATGCGCCGATTGCGGCCAAAAATGGTGTCTTCGTCATTGACAATAGTTCAGCATGGCGCATGGATGACACGGTTCCTTTAGTAGTACCTGAAGTGAATCCGCAAGCATTAAACGCTGATAGTAAAATTATTGCCAATCCTAATTGTTCAACAATCCAATCGGTAGTGCCTTTAATTGCTTTAAAACCTTATGGCATCAAACGGATTGTTTATACAACTTATCAAGCCGTTTCAGGTGCTGGTAAAGAAGGGATTAGTGATTTAGAAAATCATGAGACCAATAAGTTTCCTTATTCAATCAATGATAATGTCTTACCACATATCGATACCTTCTTAGAAAATGGTTATACTAAAGAAGAAATCAAAATGATCAAAGAAACGCAAAAAATTCTAGAACAACCAGACTTAAAAATAACAGCTACTTGTGTGCGTGTACCTATTCACACTTCACATGCAGTGTCAATTAATATTGAGTTAGAACAATCATTCACTTTAGATGATATTCGTCAAGCCTTCAATAATTTAGACGGTGTCATCGTGCAAGATGACCCACAACATAATCTTTATCCCCTACAATCAAAAGCAACGGATCATGATGGGGTGTTCGTTGGTCGTATTCGCCGAGATGAATCAGTTGCTAATGGACTTAATCTTTGGGTCGTCGCTGATAATTTAAGAAAAGGAGCTGCGACTAATACCATTCAAATTGCCGAATCTTTAATTGAACAAAAACTTATTTAAGCATTAAAATAGCTAGTGGAGAGATGCTAATCAAAGCACCTCCCAACTAGCTATTATTTTATATCATTATTTTCTTCTTGAACTATATTTAACGGCCGCTAGTAATGGCGGTGTCACAATTCCTGAGAATAAAAATTCTGGCACCCCATTTGAAATAACAATCCCCCATAAGACTTTCCATAAATGGGCTGATGTGTCCGCACCTAAAGCTTGCATGCCCCCATTGACTCTAAATAAACCAATAAAGCCTAACACAATGGCTGTATTAAGTAATGAACCTAATGCACCTAATAAGATATGGACCATCTTCGAATTTTGTAGATTTTTGCTTAAATTATAGTATATAGCACCAATAATTAAAGGCATTAAAAATCGTGGCAAAACTGAAATAATCGGTGAATTAAATACCATTGCCGCCATTAAAGAATTGGGCATAATTAAGGCTCTTAACCAACTATTAATTCCCCAAAATGTTCCAACTAGAACGCCTTCTTTAATCCCTAACCAAAGCGTTGCGACAATCACGGTCACATGAACAATCGTCACGGATAATAAAGGTGTATTAATATTGCCTAAAAAAGGGACCCAAGTTTGAATAAAGACTAATGCAAAAAATAATCCTAATTTAACAATATTACCCGTTTTAGAATTTGAATATGTTTTTTCCATTTTATCCCATCCTACAATTTATATTTTTTTATATACATATTTTGGCTCTTGCAATTTTTCATCAAAATCGACAATTAAATCATAGCCTTCAAAATACCATTGATCATTTTCTTCAATAAAGAAAAGCACTCCGTTGTCTGTTACTGTAGAAGCAATCGGATTTAAAGGTTGATCGGGTTCAATTCCAATTGTAAAACCATCATTGATTGGACTTTTGCCATAGATTCTCGTTTTAAACCGGATACCAAATCCTTCATTTAATCCTACTTCCTCTTTAAACCATTGGGCAGCTTTTGGATTAACCATAATTTGCATTGATTATAACTCCCTCTAACATTTTATTTACTATTTTCCATTATACTCTTTTTAAAGCGCTTTTTGTAGCGAAAAACATTGAATTGCAAAAAATAATATATAAAATATTTTTATAAAAATGAAATGCCTGCTTATGGTTCGATTAAATTATGTTTAAAAGCATAAATAGTTGCTTGGGTGCGGTCTTCTACTTCTAATTTTGATAAGATATTGCTAACATGGGTTTTAACTGTTTTTAGGGTAATAAACAATTCATCGGCGATTTCTTGATTGGAATACCCTTCACCAATTAATAATAAGACTTCATATTCACGACTGGTAAGTTGATCATGCGGTTTAGGTAGACTATCATAATGTTGTTTATCTAATATTTTATCTGAAACTTCTTTTTCGATCACGGTATCCCCTTGGTAAGTAGCACGAATCGCATCTGCTATTTCATTCGCAGAGGAGGTTTTGAGCAAATAACCACTGGCTCCACTTTCCATAGCTGGAAATACTTTTTCATCATCCAGAAAAGAGGTCACAATAATAATTTTCGCCTTCGGCCATTCAGCCACAATTTTTTTAGTAGCTTCAATGCCGTCCATGACATCCATCACTAAATCCATTAAAATAATATCGGGTTTCAATTCTAGCGCTTTTTGGTATCCTTGTAGACCATTTTCTGCTTCGGCTACTACTTCTATATCGGGTTGAACCATTAAATAAGATGTCACTCCTAAGCGCACCATTTCATGATCATCTACTACTAAAACTCGTATCATACATTTCCCTACTTTCTGTTAATTGGTATTTTAATATCAATGACAGTCCCCTGATTTGGTAGACTGTTAATTTGAATGATGCCCCCAAGACTTGCGATTCTCTCACGCATATTGGTCAAACCATAGCTGCCAACTTTTTGATTGGCTTTAGTATCAAATCCTTTACCATCATCGATGATTTTTAATTGCACATTGTCATCTATTTCATGTAAATAAACCTCGAATTTGGTTGCTCGTGCATGTCTTAAGGTATTGGATATCGCTTCTTGAACAATTCGAAATAAATGATCTTCAATGCCACTTTCTAAGCGAATCTCATCTAATTCCCAGTAAACAACTTGAGGGATTTTAGGTTTTAACTCTTTTAATAACTGAGTAATTCCTTCTTTTAGTGATTTATCGGATAATTCAATCGGTCTTAAATGAAGTAATAATGCTCGCATTTCAGTTTGGGCATTATTAATAATTTCCTCAACTTTGGCTAATTGCTTTTGCGTGGGTTGTGGCATTTCTTTAGCACTCGTTTCGTTAATGGCTGATAACATCATCATTGAGGCAAATAACTGTTGACTTACTGAATCATGTAATTCACGCGCTATTCGCTGACGTTCCTGTTCGATAATTTCTTCTTTAGTTTCGGTACCAACAAAGGTAGGCGCCGCTGAAAATTCCTGTAAATCTGTTGAAATTTGGACTATTTTATCTCTTAACGTTCGAATATCTTCATCAACTACTTTATAAGGTTCATACCAATTAGGTGTTTTTTTCTCAGTTGAAAATGCTGGGTGTTGATATTTGCCTAATATTAACCAATTGATTTTCGCGTGGATATTTTCATAGGGTTCACTCAAACCAATCGAATACACAAATGAGCAAAACATTGAAACAATAAATATAAAGCTAAAAATAACTCCCCATAAATTAAAGTTCCAAAAAATATTATAGGTTAATACCGACCACTCCATGACTTGCATACCTTCAATTAAAATTAACAATAACAAGTTCACTGTTGTCATCAAAATCACAAAATGAGAGATAAATAATTTAAACCATAAACGTAATGTCATAAGCGAATGACCTCCACGTCTCCAAAAACTGAAGAAATTATAATTTTAAGTTTACGATTATTTTTTTGGTAATCTGGACTTTCCCATAAAAAACTATCGTTTAACAAAGAAAATTCATCTTGTTCGTAAATAACTCGTCCGTTGATTAAACTGATATTCATTTTCAATGCTATTTCGTGAGGCACAATGACTCGTGTCCGTCCGAATAATTTACGAATAATCACCACATTTTCTCCTTCCGGTAAGATGGTTCGTCCCAAATCAATAATCGAATCGCCTCCAAGCGCCACAATATTAATATCATCCCACTCAAATATTTCTTTTTCTTCATATTGTTTAACAATTGATTTTTTATAGACTAAACTACGTTGTTCAATCTGAGGTCTTACAACTTTAACACCGACATAAGCTTTGTTGTTTTTAAAAGGATAAATGTATGATTCACGAAACCAAATAATTTCATTTCCTTCTTTCGTTTGAAAAACGGCTAATAATAATAGAACGATTAACATAAAGCCTAAAAAAGCGTATGAATCGATTAAAACATTACTTAAAACAAATAATCCTAAAAAGAATAGAACATTTCGTTTAATACCTACTGAAATAAAAAAAGAGCCAACCATTAACGCAATCGCACCTATAAAAAATAGAAAATTGCGAATATTACTAAATAAATCAAAAGCAACTAGCGCTAATGAGATGGCCACAAACACCCAGATATATTTTTTTAACCATTTACGCATAGTGCACCTCCATTATATTATACAAGTTTATTATCCATTAATTTGGTAAAAGACTCAATAGACTTTAGTCGGAAAATAAAAAAAGTGAAGCATACTATTTGATAAAAACAGTATCCTTCACTTCTTAAATAACTACTATTTTTTTGAAACTTTTACTACTTTTACGTCAAATGAGCCACCAGGTGTTTCAATTGTTACCGTATCATTCACTTTGGTTCCTAATAAAGCAACTGCAATAGGTGATTCATTGGAAATTTTAGCTTCTAATGGATCTGCTTCGGCACTCCCCACGATAGTATAAGTTTCTTCTTCACCATCTGGTAATTCAATAAATGTAACGGCGCGTCCTAAAGTCACAACATCATCAGCTACATCTTTATCATCAATAATTTCTGCAAATCGAATCATATTTTCTAAAGTTGAAATACGTCCTTCGACGAATGCTTGTTCATCTTTAGCAGACTCATATTCTGAGTTTTCAGATAAATCACCAAAACTTCTAGCGATTTTAATACGTTCGATAATTTCTTTTCTTTTTACTACTTTTAACTCTTCCAGTTCAGCTTCTAATTTAGCTTTCCCTTCATGTGTCATTGGAAATACTTTTTCTTCCAATCTGTCTCCTCCTAATACAACTTAATGTCAAAATTTAGTGTTATCATAACACGTTCCTATATGTTTGTAAATTTAATTTTCTAAAATAGATCTAACCTTGGTGGCTAATAAATCGATGGCCACTTGGTTATAACCACCTTCTGGAATAATGATATCGGCATAACGTTTAGTGGGCTCAACAAATTGATGGAACATGGGTTTAACCACTTCAACATATTGATTAATCACTGAATCAACGGTTCTGCCACGCTCATTAATATCGCGTAAAATTCGACGAGCTAAGCAAATATCACTATCAGTATCAACATAAATTTTAATATCTAATAAATCTCTTACTCTTTTATCATCCAAGATCAAGATGCCTTCAACAATAATTACATCTCTTGGCTCTTGATGAATTGTTTCCGTACTTCTGGTGTGGTTTGCAAAATCATAAACCGGTTTATCGATTGTTTCACCCTTCATTAGTTTTTCTAGATGTTCGATAAACAGATCGTTATCAAATGCTAATGGGTGATCGTAATTAGTCTTTAATCTTTCTTCGAATGGTAAATGTGTTTGATCTTTATAATAAAAATCTTGTTGCAAAACGAGTATCGACATTTCTGAAAATATTTCTAAAATGCGTTTACTCACACTGGACTTCCCACTACCTGACGCACCCGCTACACCAATGACAATTGGTCTCTTGGACATTATTGAATTACCCCCAATTAAAATATAAAGGAAGGTTGGCCAGATTTCTCGACCAACCTTCAAGTTAAAATATAACTAAATTTTAACCGTATTTGCTTATAACACTAACATTAAACCATTATTCTGATGATTCGTCAACTACTTCTGGCATAGTTTCTTCATTTTCAGGTGATAATGTAGTACTTTCTGGTGATTCTGCTTCATTTTCATTCTCACTTTGCGCCCGTTCTATCGATTCTTGACGCTTATTCACATATTCTTCAACTAAGGCATCATGCTCTTCAATAGTGGAAGAATAATAAATATCACCGGTATCTAAATCCGCCACAAAGTAATAATAATCATTCCATGTTGGATTGAGCACGGCTTGTATCGCTGACATACTTGGTGAATTAATCGGCCCTGGAGTCAATCCATTATACAAGTAAAGATTATACGGTGAATCTACCTGCGTATCCTCAATCGTTACAAATTCCTTATGCGTATCTAAAGCATAGAGTACGGTAATATCACTTTGAATCGGCATCCCTGCTTCCAAACGGTTAAAGAATACCCCGGCAATCATCGCCCGATCATCATCCGTTACGCCCTCTCGTTCAACAATCGAAGCTAGCGTTAAAATTTGATGATAGGTCATCCAATGAACGTCCACTTGTTCGCGTACTTCTTGGAAACGTAAATTCGCCGTTTCAACCATTTTTGTAATTAATTCATCGGCACTCATTCCGGCTATATAATCATAAGTAGCTGGATATAAATATCCTTCTAAAATATAACGTACCCCTTCATGGTCCTTAATCCCTTCCATCAATGAAGGGAATTTGGTGATTAAACTATCGATAAAGGTTTCATCATTGACTGTTTTTAGAAAATCTTCTTCCGTGATGGAAGTATTTTCAGATACTAATTTTGCGATGTCTTTAACTTGCATACCTTCTATGATCGTAATCTTTTTATCTGCATCCACGAAAATCGGTTTACCACCCGCTTTTATTTGCTCGATGATTTGATCAGCATCCATAGTTTGACTAAATTCATAAGTTCCAGCTTGTAAGTCAGATAAGTTTTTTGATCTCATATAAAATCTAAAAATCTCAGCATTTTTAATTAAGTTATTTTCTTTTAATAAATTAGCAATATCTGAACTTGAACTGCCGATAGGGACTGTCACTTCTACCTTTTCACTATTATCAGGGTTTACTGGTTTTAATGATTGAGAATAATACCAATAAAACCCACCCATCGTTAAGAGTAAGGCGATTGTAATCCCTAATATGATGAATTTTACAATTCGATTTGTCCATTTTTCTTCTTTTAAACTAAGAGTTTCACGTTTTTTAGCTTCCTCTCTCAATTTTTTCCAATCTATCTTACCCACTTAGTACCTCCTACAAGGCTTTTTAAAAATTATATCAAATTTTGAAAATGATAGCTATTAATAAATAGTTACAAATTGATGTTATATATTGATATAAATGCTAAAAGGAGCAGAGAACCCAATTTTAGTGATAAAAATTGGATTAGACTCTACTCCGTCATAGTTGATTAAAAATAATTTTGATTAACTATTTATAAATTCAATGATTGCACTAAAGTTATTAAAAACTTTTACTCATCTTCTTCGGCTAAGAATGTATTTAAGACTTCCTCAACCATATCCCATTCAGCATCCGTTTCAATTGGACCTAATGCACCAGAAGTGCCATCTTCTTGCTCAACATATGAAAATGCTTGTAATTCAATATCTTCATCGTCTGATGCCCCTGCAGGATATACTAATACATAACTTTTACCGTAGTCATCAGAATCAAAAGTAAATAAAATCTCGTATAAAGATTCATTTCCCTCTTCATCAATGATCGTAATATACTCATTTTCATCGTGTTCATGATGATCGTGTGTATGTGGCATAAATAATTGCTCCTTTATAATTTACTCTTTTTATCTAAATAATTTTGCAAAATAATCACTGCCGCCAACTTATCAATGACTTGTTTACGTTTCTTTCTTGAAACATTTCCCTCATCGATTAACATTCTTTCAGCTTGGCTAGTAGTTAAACGTTCATCTTGAAACTCAATCTTGATTTCTGGCATTAAATCTTTCAATCTATCGCCATAGGTACGACTCGCTTCCACCCGTGGTCCTTCAGTATTGTTCATATTTTTGGGTAATCCAATCACAACGGTGTCGACATCATATTCCCTAATCAGACTCATTATTCTTGAATAACCAAAATCGCCACTGGTTTCATCGATTCTAATAGTTTCTAAACCTTGAGCAGTCCATCCCAATAAATCACTAACCGCAATTCCTACAGTATGACTGCCAACATCTAGTCCCATAGTTCGTTTATATTTTGCCATTATAATTCTTTATCTTGATGGGTAATGTAATAAGTCAATACTTTCTCTAAAATCTCATCACGTTCATGACGTCGAATTAAATTTCGCGCATCATTATGACGCGGAATATAGGCTGGGTCTCCAGATAGTAAGAATCCAACGATTTGATTAATCGGGTCATACCCTTTTTCTTCTAAAGCAGCATATACTTGCTCAAGTGTCTCACGAACAGTCTTTTTATTTAAATCATCTAATTTAAACATAATTGTTTCGTCTAAAGTTTGCATAATTTCACCATCCCTTTCATTGTTAATATTATACACCATTTTTTTAATTTTTGACAATTATAATTAAATTGTACAAGAATTATCGTAAAAAGAGTGAAATTTTTGGGCTTTTTCTCTAAAAAACAGCAATTCTCTCCCACTCTGAGTGTTATTACAATGCTATCTTATCATAAATTCAATCTTAAATGCTAACTATTTGATTTTTTGTTTCAATCAATTTAAAGGTCTGCACAAAAAATGATTAATTCATTCAAGTGATTGTGCATTAATGGTCATGGCAGTGCTCGGATGATAGCAACCTGTATTTTAAAGACTCATTTTAATACAATAGAACTTAAGGTCTTCTAGACAAACGTAGCGAAAATCAAGCGATTATCTCATTTTGGCCATTGACTAAAAAAAGAGTAGCAAGCACAATCCTCGATTATCCTTCACTACTCTTTTAATCATGGTATTAATCCATTAAGTTTCTATTTACAGTCTCTTACAAGATCATAGCTATTTCATTGAGCTGGCATTTGCCTCTTACGATTCAATCACTTCGGCTAATAGTGTTGGGATTTGTTCCATTAAGTTTGGAATTTGGTCGGGTTGTTTACCTCCCGCTTGGGCCATTTGAGGACGTCCGCCGCCGCCACCGCCAACAATTTTAGATAATGGTTTAATTAAATTACCTGCTTTAAGACCACTTTGAACCGCTTCGTCAGACACAAAGACCATCATATTCACTTTATCTTCAGCCACTTTGGATACTAAGACTAAGACATCTGAAGCTGCTTTTTGACGCCAAACATCCCCTAATTTTCTTAAGGCATCCATGTCTTGACCATCTAGATTAGCTTTAATTACTTTGTATTCACCTATGGTCGACACATCGTTAAAGATGTCATCCGCGCCTTGCTGTAATAATTTGCTATTAAGTGACTCTATTTTACTGTGAGCATCTTTTAATTCTTGTTGAATTTGTTCGATGCGGTTAAGTAATTGACTCGCTTGCGATACTTTTAATGCCTCTTGAACATCATTTAATAACTGTTCTTGATCTTGGTAATAACGAATCGCTGCACCTGCTGTGATCGCTTCGATACGACGAATACCAGCCCCAATCCCTGATTCAGATAATAATTTAAATGTCCCAATTTCTTGAGTATTTGATACATGAGTACCACCACATAATTCAATAGAAGAATTACCAATATTGACGACGCGTACAATATTACCATATTTTTCACCAAATAATGCCATAGCACCTAAAGCTTTAGCCTCATCGATTGGCATCTCACTAATGTCCACATCGATAGCCGCTTGAATGCTTTGGTTAACATGTTGCTCAATACGAACCAATTCCTCTTCCGTCACTTTACCAAAATGTGAGAAGTCAAAACGTAGACGATCTGGTCCAACATAAGAACCAGCTTGATTAGCATGACTGCCTAACACATCTTTAATTGCTTTATGTAATAAATGCGTTGCGGTATGATTCTTATTAGTATTGATACGATGTTGACGATCTACAGCTAAAGTATAAGATTGCTCCTCATTCAAAGGTAAAGCTTTCGTTTGAATTAAATGCATAAACTGACCATTAGGAGCTTTTTTAACATTTAAGACTTCACCTAAGATTTCTTCACCATCA
Organism: Globicatella sp. HMSC072A10; assembly: GCF_001811625.1. Classification (NCBI taxonomy): domain Bacteria; kingdom Bacillati; phylum Bacillota; class Bacilli; order Lactobacillales; family Aerococcaceae; genus Globicatella; species Globicatella sp. HMSC072A10. The sequence goes on from NZ_KV805797.1 coordinate 10,300, forward strand.
AAAATATAACCTTTATCAGCAATTTGGCCACCCATCTCAGCGTAAAACGGACTACGATTGAAGATAACCCATCCTTGACTTTCTTTTGGTAATTGTTCAATGCGTTCATTATCTTGTACGATGGCTTTAATCGTAGCGTTGCTAGATAATTGTGTGTAGCCAACGAATTCAAATTCAGATTCGATATTACGGAAGACATCGGTTTGTACACTCATACTTTCCTCATTTGAACGAGCTGCACGGGCACGTTCACGTTGAGCTTCCATTTCTACTGCAAAACCTGCAGTATCCACTGTAAATTGATTATCAGCTGCTAATTCTTCTGTTAATTCTAATGGGAAACCAAATGTATCATATAATTGGAATGCTTGTGGTCCTGAAATTTCTGTTTCGTTGTTTTGTCGAGCTGTTTCGATGATATCTAATAAGTGTTTTTCACCCTCTTCAATCGTTTCATGGAAACGTTCTTCTTCATTTAAGATTACTTTTTGAACAAATTCCATATTTTGAGTTAGCTCTTGATAATAATCCCCCATTATTTCCACGATAATTGGGACTAATTTTGATAAGAATTTAGTCGTGATTCCTAATTTACGCCCATGCATCACGCTACGACGGATTAAACGACGTAAAATATAACCGCGACCTTCGTTGGATGGTAAAGCCCCATCACTAATAGCAAACGTTACTGCACGAATATGATCCGCAATCACTTTAAAGCTTACTTGCTTATCGCCAGCACTTTCATATTTAATGCCATCCGTTAACTTCGCTATCGCATCAATAATTGGTATGAATAAGTCGGTTTCGAAATTTGTTGGAACATCTTGAATAACCGAAGCCATCCGCTCTAATCCCATACCCGTATCGACGTTTTTATTTGGTAATGGTTGGTAAGTATCATCTGGTAAATGGTTAAATTCAGAGAATACTAAATTCCAAATTTCTAACCAGCGTTCATTTTCTCCACCTGGATAATTTTCAGGGTCATCAGCCGCTAGATTATTGTAGGCTTCACCACGGTCATAAAAAATTTCTGTATCAGGACCACAAGGACCCGCTCCAATATCCCAAAAATTATCTTCAACCGGTACTAGATGATCCGCAATAAAACCTGGTTGTTGCTTCCAAAACTCAGGGGTTTCTTTATCTTCTGGATAATAAGTCATATATAATTTTTCTGGTTCAAAATTCAACCATTTTTCCGAAGTTAAAAATTCCCATGCCATCGCAATGGCTTCTTCTTTAAAATAATCTCCGATTGACCAATTACCTAACATTTCAAATAAAGTATGGTGACGTGCAGTATAACCCACATTTTCAATATCATTGGTACGGATACATTTTTGTGAGTTGGCAATACGGGGATTGGAAGGAACTTCGGTTCCATCAAAATATTTTTTTAGTGTTGCCACACCTGAGTTAATCCATAATAAGGTTGGATCATTGACAGGAATTAATGAAACACTCGGACGAATTTCATGTCCTTTTTCAGCAAAGAAATCTAAATACATTTGACGAATTTGATTGCTTGTTAATTTTTTCATACTGTTCTCTCCTTAAAAATATAAAAAGAACCGTTATATACAAGGGCGTTTTATCGCGGTACCACCTTGCTTATAACGATTCATCATTATCTCTTTCTTATTCTTTAACGCAGAATTTACGCTAATTTTTCAATTAGTAAAAACATGAGGTAGCATTAATTTGAATGATATCTTTCACCTGACGATATCTCTCTTTAAGCACAAATTAATATGTCCTTTGTCTCCTACATTATAGTTGACTAAAACCTGCTATGTCAAGCCTTATTCAAACAAACAAAATGAGTCTTTTTGTTGGATTGTTTCTATTTTGACTGTTAAAAATAATTTTATTATGATTTCGCAATAGATTCATTTAAGCTAATTAATATTAAGGGAAATATTTATCAATAATCGGAATTAAGCCATCATCATCATTAGATAAAGTAATTTCATCAGCTAATGACTTCAAATAGTCGGTAGCATTGCCCATCGCCACCCCTACTCCAGCTACTTCAATCATCGCTGCATCATTATTACCATCACCACAAGCTACAACATTTTCAGTTGTATAGCCTAAGTGCTCTACTAATGTTTCAATCGCGGTTCCTTTATTAACTTCTTTATGCATAAACTCAATAAAAAATGGTAATGAAGTAGTAGCATAAGTATGTTGCCCAAATTTACCTTGTAATTCTTGGTCACAACGCGCTACATCTTCTGGTTTACCTACACCGATAAATTTTAATTGTGGTGTGTCAATATTAGCAATATATTCCGCATCATATCGCATTGGTAACTTTGTTAAATAAGCTTCAACATCCGAATTTTCACGTTCTTGGTCGACAACAATCGAATCTTTATCGTAAGCGATGACCGATAAATTATTTTTCTGTAAATACTCAATGATGTCTTTTTGTTCTGAAACTTCTAGACGTTTATTATAAAGTTCCTTTTCATCACTCATACGCGTAATAACCGCACCATTAAATGAAATAATATATGATTCGTTCGCATCTAAATGTAAATCTTTGGCTGTTTTTAACATTGAAGCTGTAGGACGACCACTAGCTAATACTAAAATATAGCCTTTCTTTTGTAATAACATTAATTTATCACGAGTCGCTTCAGTGAGTTGATTGGTACTGTTTAATAAAGTGCCATCGATGTCTAAAATTAAAAATCTGTAATCCATAATACGCTCCTTTAGTTCAATTTGCCCCTTCATTATACCCAATTATGCAAAAAAGGTAAACAAAAGCAAAACCTTACCCATTTTTGTAAAAATAAGCCTCCATGATGATGATTTATTTTTTCTGCAAAACTGCCAGGGCTTATCGTAGTACTACGAAAATGATGTCGTTTAAGTCGGATGGTCCTTGCAAGACTTAAGTGTGATATAAATTACAACGTCTCACGATGACAGGAATTACAAGTTTTAGATATCACAAAATTACAACATATCACGATAACAGGAATTACAAGTTTTCGATATCACATAATTACAACATATCACGATGACGCAAAATTGACTTTTACGCGATCAAAACGTATCACGATGACGCCCACTACAAGTTTTGACTTTTATACAGATCACAATGCCTTAATTTTACGCAAAAACGTGCTCTCATTGATTGTGGTATTCACATTGGCTCCCCTATTGAACCTATATAAAGAAAAAGATTGGGAGTGGGCAAGAAGTAGAAAAATTGAATGGTTTTCACTTCATCTGCCCACTCCCGTAAATTGAATAGGTGTCAAACTAATTATTAAGATGCCGTTTGAGATAACCTCAACTACTACGCTAAAAAAATAATCACATGGAATCAAACCGCATTTTTAACGTTTTTCAGCTTATTCTTTCAAATTAATCATATAAACGTTATACAATGTCTTGACTAACCTGCAAAACTAGCGATTACCTTTTTCAAATGTTAACGTATAATCATGCGTTTTGATACTACTAGGATTTAATTGATTAATCGCATATTTATCAGTCAATTCTCCTGTACTATTGGTCGTATCTGCTAAACCTGCCCAAGGTTCGATGCAGACAAAACCACCTTTTTTAGGATAAGAGGACCAAATACCCACTAAATTTAGTTGATTAGGATTCATGGTGATTTTGACTTCGTTATTTGGATCATTCAAAACAACTTTAGTATCTTTAGCTAATAAAAAGATTTGGGCATCACGCTTAAATGTTTTATGTAAGATAGGATTGTTATTAACATTAATGTATTTTGCCTTATCTAAATCAGCTGAACCATTAACTAATGGTATATTTAAATAGCTACCATCTGGTTCGAATGTATAGCTGACGTCGACAAACTCGGGTTGACCTGTTTTTGGACGGTGATGGCTCACATTAAACGCTGGATGCCCTCCCACGCTATAATATAACACTTCGTCAGTAGAAGGATTGAGGACTTCATAACTAACCGATACTTTGTCTTCAAATAAAATATAAGTAATTTGAAAACTAAATTCAAAAGGATAAACTTTTAACGTTTCTTCATTACTTTTTAAATAGAATGTTGCTGAATTATCTGTAACAGCTTGCGTTTGAAAGGTCATTCTACGAGCAAAACCATGGCGAGGTAATTCGTAAGTCTTGCCTTGATATTGATATTGATTGTTTTTTAATTCACCTACAATTGGAAATAAAACTGGTGCGGTCCCATTCCAATAACGCTTGTCGCCTTGCCACATAAATTCATAGTTTGACTCATTATCAATGACCGAACGCAATTCAGCACCTAATTCACTAATTTTTACAGTTAAACGGTCATTCTTTAAAATAATCATCTTCTCACACTCCATTTGTTCTACTATAAAATATAATGGCTTAAGTCGCGATTTTCAACTATTTTTTCTAATTTTTGAGTTACATATTTTTCATTAATTAAAATTTCACCCATTTGCATATCAGCCGATTCGAATAATAATTCCTCTAATACTGTTTCTAAAATAGTATGTAGACGTCTTGCACCTATATTATCGGTATTTTGATTTAATAAGACAGCATATTCAGCCATTTTATTAATTGCTCCTTCATCGAAAGAAATATTTACGCCTTCAGTCGCAATTAAAGCTTCATATTGTTTAATAAGAGCATTCTTAGGTTCACTTAAAATTCTGACAAAGTCTTCTTTAGTTAAATCATGTAAATTAACTCGAATTGGGAAACGACCTTGTAATTCTGGAATTAAATCAGATGGTTTTGATACATGAAAAGCCCCACTTCCAACAAATAAAATATGGTCGGTATTAATGATGCCATATTTGGTTTGAACTTGACTCCCTTCAACGATTGGCAAAATATCCCTTTGAACTCCTTGTCGGCTGACTTCACCGGAATTTTGATTTTTGGTGGCAATTTTATCCATCTCATCAATAAAAATAATCCCGTTTTCTTCTGCTAATTTTAATGCTTTTTGTTGAATATCATCCAAGTTAACTAAGCGATCTGCTTCTTCCTCCGTTAATAAGGCTACCGCTTCTTTTACTGTAACGGTGCGTTCAATTTTCTTTTTAGGTTTTAAGGCATTTAAACTTTCTTGCATATCCATCATTTGTTCCATGGCAGGATTTAAGCTTGTTAATTGCATTTTCTTTTCTTCAAGTTTGATGGTGACTTCATGATTATCTAATAAACCATCACGGATTTGTTGTCTAATTTGACGACGTGAACTGGCTACTTCATCACTTACAACTTCTTCCGGTTCTTCATCCGTTTGGGGTTGCATTGCTTTAAACATCTCCCCAAACATGCCTAAATTTGGTGTCGTATTATTGGCCTTTTTTTCTACTTTTTGACCTGGTCTTAATGCTTTCGCAATTCTTTCAATCGCTTTGGCTTCGGCTTTGTCGTGAACCGCTTCGTGTTCCTGTGCTTTTACAAGGCGAATACTATTTTCTACTAAATCACGCACCATTGATTCAACATCGCGTCCGACATAGCCTACTTCAGTATATTTAGTCGCTTCCACTTTAATAAATGGCGCTTGAGTAATGGTTGCTAATCGACGAGCAATTTCTGTTTTACCCACACCGGTTGGGCCGATCATTAATAAATTTTTGGGTTTTACTTCATGTTTCATCTCATCATCTAATTTTAAACGACGTACACGATTTCGTAGCGCGACTGCTACCGCTCTTTTGGCTTCATCTTGTCCGATAATATATTTATTTAATTCATTTACTACTTCTTTTGGAGTTAAATCTTTCATATAGCCACCTCTTCTATGCTTCTTCTACAATAATTTGATCATTAGTAAAGATATCAATTTCCCCAGCAATTTTTAATGCTTCATAAGCAATTTCTTTCGCTGATAAATCATTGTCGTGTCTTACTAAGGCTCGCGCTGCAGCTAATGCAAAATTACCACCTGAACCAATCGTTAACACGCCATCATCCGGTTCGATAACTTCTCCAGTTCCACTGACCAATAGCATGGTTTCTTTATTCATAACAATGAGTAATGCTTCTAACTTTTGTAAACCACGATCTGTTCGCCATTGTTTAGCGACTTCTACTGCTGCTCTAGTCAATTGTCCTTGATGTGCTTCTAGTTTTTCTTCAAACATTTCAGACAGAGTAATCGCATCCGCAACGCCTCCGGCGAACCCAATTACCACCTCATTATGATAGATACGGCGTAATTTACGAGCCGATGATTTCATAATGACTTTTTCACCCATCGTAACTTGGCCATCACCAGCCATTGCTAATTGATTATTCTTTTTAACTGCACAAATTGTTGTCATTTATTCATTCTCCTTTGTCTTTCTTCTGGCTCTTGGATGAGCGTTTAAATAGGCTTGTCTCATCTTATCCGTACTTAAATGAGTATATATTTGGGTTGTTCTTAAATTTTCATGGCCTAACATTTCCTGAACACTTCTTAAATCTGCTCCATTATTCAATAAATGTGTAGCAAAAGTATGTCTAATTTTATGAGGATATATCGCCGCATTTAAACCAGCGGCTTGATTAATCTCACTTAAAATTTTCCTAATGTGATCTGGATTTAATGGTTGACCTTTTTCATTAATAAATAATTGATGAACACTCGGATCACGATGATGTTCTTGGCGCCAGGTTGCTTGATATTCTTTAATCGCCTTTAACGCCTTATCACCTAAGGGGACTATTCGTTCTTTATTCCCTTTTCCGATGACACGAACTAACTGTACAGCGACATTAACTTGAGATACTTTTAAATCGCATAACTCACTTACCCGTAATCCTGAACTATATAGTAATTCAATAATGGCAGCATCTCTTATCCGCGTATCAGTTTCCATTTGATAAGCAGTCTCAATCAATTTATTCATTTCTTCTTCATAAAAAAATTCCGGTAAACGCTGTTCTTTAGCTCTATAATGTATCAAATCAAGCGGATGACTTTCTAATATATCTTCTAATACCAAATAATTAAAAAAAGAACGTGCACTTGATAATTTTCTAGAAATAGTAGCAGGACGATATTGCTGTTCATTTAGAAAAGCTAAATAATAACGCATATCTTGATAACTGACTTCAGAAACTTCGGTTGATCCGCTACTATCGAGAAATTGATACAGTTCATTTAAGTCTTTTTGATAAGAAATAATCGTATTCTCAGAATAACGGCGCTCGTTTAGTAAATAAGCTAAAAAATTTTCAATATAAGTTTGCACGTTACCCCTCCTAACACTCTTTTTATTATACATCAAATATAGTCAAATTTCCATGATACCAAAGTCCGATTAAATTTTTTATCTGGGAATTCGATTGCGAATTTTTAATAATGTCTCACTAAGTTGTAAATTGATAGTACGGACAAGAGGTAGAAAATCAGATGATTTTCGTTATGTCTGTCCTCATCCGCAGATTAGTGTTGCCAAGAGTTAGAAAATCGGATGATTTTCGCTTCGGCTAACCTCACGTGAAGATTGGAGTTGGTCAGAGAGACTGGTCATAAACTTGATAAATTTAGTTAAGATTATTGTTCATTAATTAATAGCGCAGTGGTTGATTGGCCTCAAACTGCGTCTTAAAGACTTGTTTGCAGCCTACCCAACTGTGTGGGTGTAGGCCAACGAAGCGAAAATTATTCAATTTTCTACTTCTGGTCAATCCCTCTTGCCATTCCCACTATTAAAAGACATTAGCGTATCAATTCATAAACATCGATATACGAGGCAATGTATGGCTATACTTTATACCAATACTTTCTACTATCATACTAAAATTTTGTCCATAATAAAAAGAGAAACTATCATCATCAACGATTTTCGTTAAATAGTTTCTCTTAATTTATTAATCGATTAAATTATTTTCCACTGACAGTAGTACCGATGTTTTCACCTAATACTACACGACGGATATTACCTGGTTCGTTTAAATTAAAGACCACCAATGGAATGTCATTATCCATACTTAATGAGCTTGCTGTCGAATCCATCACTTTTAATCCTTTAGAAATCACTTCTAAATGAGTTAAGTTATCATATTTAGTTGCCGTAGCATCTTCACGTGGATCAGCATTATAAACACCGTCTACATTGTTTTTCGCCATTAAAATAACATCCGCTTCAATTTCAGCTGCACGTAAAGCAGCCGTTGTATCAGTAGTGAAATAAGGATTCCCAGTTCCACCAGCAAAAATAACGACACGTTTTTTCTCTAAATGACGCATTGCACGACGACGAATATAAGGTTCAGCAATTTGGCGCATTTCAATTGAGGTTTGTACACGTGTTGGTACATCATTATTTTCTAAAACATCTTGTAATGCTAATGCGTTCATCACAGTGGCTAACATCCCCATATAATCTGCTTGCGCGCGATCCATGCCCATTTCCGAACCAATGTTTCCACGCCAAATATTACCGCCACCGACTACGATAGCAATTTCAACACCTAATTCATAAACGTCTTTTATTTCAGCTACCATTTCTTTAATCACTAAGGGATTAATGCCAAACCCTTTCTCTCCAGCGATTGCTTCGCCCGATAATTTTAATACAACACGTTTATATTTTGGCTCTTGTGTCATGTTAATATTCTCCTTCCATCGATACCTAAAAAAAGAGTGGTTTATAAACTGAACATTGTCCCTTTCAATCTTAAGTCCACTCCGCATAAATAGCAAAGGTTGAATCCGTTAACATCGAAATTCCATTCATTGAATCAACCGATAAGTATCTTATTTAAACAATGAGGCTTGGCAAGAAAGTGTACACTTTTTACCAGGCCCCAACTGTTATATTAATTATTTTTTCATTTGTGCTGCTACTTCGTCAGCAAAGTTTTCTTGGCGTTTTTCCATACCTTCACCCACTAAGAAACGAGTGAATTTAACTACTTTACCGCCTTTTGCTGAAGCGTATTGACCAACAGTTTGATCGCCATCTTTAACAAATGGTTGCTCAGTTAAACTAATTTCAGCTAAGTATTTGTTCATACGACCTTTAATCATTTTTTCAACGATTTCAGCTGGTTTACCTTCGTTTAAAGCAATTTCAGTTTGAATTTTTTCTTCATGAGCATAATCTTCATCAGATACATCCTCACGGCTTACATATTTAGGATTCATAGCAGCAATATGCATTGCAATATCTTTTGCTACTGTTTCATCTGTTGTACCTTCAATTAATGTTAAGACACCGATACTACCATCAGTATGGACATAAGTACCAAATGCATCGTTATCAGTTTTTGTGTAAATTTCAAAACGACGTAATGAAATTTTTTCACCGATTGTGTTAATTGCATTGATAATTAAGTTTTCAACAGTTTCACCGTTTACGTCTAAAGCTAAAGCAGCTTCTAAGTCTGCTGGTTGTGCTTTAGCAATTGTTTCAGCTAAAGTTGCAACTAATTCTTTGAATTGATCGTTACGTGTTACGAAGTCTGTTTCAGCGTTCACTTCGATTAAAGCAGCTGTATTACCATCTTCATAGAATGCTGTAGTTCCTTCTGCAGCAATACGGTCAGCTTTTTTACCTGCTGAAGCTAATCCTTTTTCACGTAAAAAGTCAACAGCTTTATCCATATCTCCTTCAACTGCAACTAATGCTTTTTTAGCATCCATCATTCCGACACCGGTCATGTCACGTAATTCTTTAACTAATTTAGCTGTAATTTCTGCCATTTAATATATCCTCCTAATGATATTTATAAATAAACCATCTTAACACAGGTCCCAGCTCACTAAGCCTATGGTTTATGCCTGAATTAAGATGGATAAAAACACTATTTCAAAAAGTGATTATTCAGCACTTTCTTCTTCAACAGATTCTTCTTTGTTATCGAATAAATTATCAAAGAATTCTGTGTCAGTTGTTTCGTCTGTCGCTTCGTTTGCAATTTCACCTTGGTTTGATTCAATAATTGCATCTGCCATAGCGTTAGTAATTAATTTAATTGCACGAATTGCATCATCGTTCGATGGGATAACAACATCGATTTCATCTGGATCACAGTTTGTATCGACCATCGCCACGATTGGAATATTTAATTTATGAGCTTCTTGAACAGCAATACGTTCTTTACGAGGATCCACGATGAAGATTACATCTGGAATTCTTGGCATATCTTTAATACCACCTAAGAATTTTTCAAGACGTTCTTGTTCTTTTAAGATTTCCCCAACTTCTTTTTTAGGTAAAACTTCAAAAGTTCCATCTTCAGCCATTTTTTCGATTTCTTTTAAGCGACGAATACGGCCTTGAATCGTATCCCAGTTAGTTAATAATCCACCTAACCAACGGTGGTTAATATAGTATTGACCTGATTTAACGGCTGCTTCTTCAACCGCTTGTTGTGCTTGTTTTTTAGTACCTACAAATAAAACTACATTTCCATCAGCACTAGCTTCGCGCATATAGTTATATGCTTCGTCTACTAATTTTACTGTTTTTTGTAAGTCAATGATATAAATACCATTACGCTCAGTAAAAATGTAGCGTTTCATTTTAGGGTTCCAACGACGTGTTTGGTGTCCAAAGTGTACACCAGCTTCTAACAATTGTTTCATAGAAATAACTGCCATAATAAAATTCCTCCATTTGGTTTTTGATATCCTCCGAATCTGTCATCTAACGAACCAACTTATCCCTAAGCACCTGATTCATCATCCAGAATTCGTGTGAATTGGTTTAACACCGTTTCTCATTTTACATGATTCCTATTAAGAATGCAAGTTAAAATTGCGTTTTATCGATAATTACGATAAAATGATGCTAGCTGATTCAAAGGAGGTCCCTTATGGCAACTTTATTTCATTATATCGATCAAGTGAAAGAAATCGCACTCACACCTGACAATTTAAATGAAGTGGATATTTTAATCATTAATGAGTTAACTTATCTACCTTTTGATTTGTATTTTTCACCGCAAAATAATTATCAAAACCCTAAAATGCTCAATGATCTATTTAAAGAATATCAATTAAATTCTAAATTACATCATATTGAAAATGCCATTTTAGCGACTGAAAAACGCTATAAATTATTTGAGAAAGTTTCCGAGGCACCACGATACCAAGACATATCGGTTTTTAATTTTGTTAATCATTTCAGTGAGAAAAATAATAAGCAATTTTGTGCTTTAACGTATCGTTTACCCGGTAATCAACTATTAGTTTCCTATCGAGGTACCGATGATACTTTAGTAGGATGGAAAGAAGATTTTAAATTAGCCTACGAAGAAGATATTCCTTCTCAATTCGAAGCGAAAAAATACATCTCATCAATCATCCATGAGGTAGCTGATGTTCCATTAATAATCAGTGGTCACTCTAAGGGTGGAAATCTTGCACTAATAGCGGGTCTATCATTACCTAAGCAAGTTATCGAAACAAGATTGCATCATTTATACTTATTCGACAGTCCAGGTCTAACTGCTTCTCAAATTCATCTTCCCGAATACCAAGCATTAAAACCTTATATTTTTCGCTATATTCCGGAAGATTCGGTCGTAGGTAAGATGATGTTTCATGACATCAAACCGATTATTGTAAAAAGTAATCATATTAGTGTTTTTCAACATGATATTATGCATTGGCGTATCCAAGATACACAAATTGAAAGAACGACGCAAACGACTGATGCGAGTAATATTATTGACCGGACCTTAAAGCAGTGGTGCGATCAGTACAGTGCGACCGAATTAGCGACATTCTTTGACTTTGGTTTTCAATTACTGGAATTAGCTGGTGCCAAAACATTAAATGATATTTCCAAAGACCTTTTAGACTTCATCAAAAAAGTTAACCTTGTAAAAGCGGATATCGATAACGAGAAAAAGGAACAGTTCATGACCATCGGCAATCAATTATTAGCGATATGGCAAGAAAATTATCATCAACATCAAAAAGAAAAAATTCATTCTATTCGTACTGATGTTTCTGATTTTTTCGAAAATCTATCAGATAAAACGCGTGACTCTTTCAATCTCGATCAATTAAGTGAAAAATTACCGCAATCTTTAAAATTAACTAATATGGAACAATTGACCGATAAACTTCCGTCTAAATTGTCTCTTAATCCAGTCGATGGTATTAGCCATCGGATATCTTCAAAACTAAATATTGATGCCTTTGCCGATTGGCTAGAAAATTTCAATCAAAATAAAAATTAACATTCTAGCCAAATGACCGTGTTCCCTCTACCATTCGCTACGTTTTGTAATGAGGATAACAATCGATCTAAAAAGTGGATTGGTCATTTCATTTGTAGAGGTAAAGGCTTGGCATAAACTTGATAAATTTAATTAGGATTATTTTTCGTTAATTAATAGCGCAGTGGTTGAGTGGCATCAAATGGCGTCTTAACGACTTTTTGATACCTACTCATCTTGTGCGGGGGTGAACAGACGAAGCGGAAATTATTCAATTTTCTTCTGGTCCACTCCCAACAAAATAACCAGACTGATAGTTCCATTTAAATCCTGCACCCCACTATCAGATGCACTTCCCTCGTCTTGTTTTTGGATTGAGGGATTCTACTAGCTTATTAAACAAACAATTCTTTCTACTCAATTCACATAAAAAGCTGAATGCATATTCATCACGGTCTCTTACACTTACATCTAAGATACTTTGATAAAGCATTCAGCTTATTTTATTCATTACTTAACCACGACTTGCCCCGTCGCGTCTAATTGATAATGATCGAGTTTTTTGATTTGATTAAAAGGAAAATAAACAATCGACGTTTCACCTTGAATAGACTCAATCGGCACTAAACCAAATTGGCGACTGTCACCAGAAGCTGGTCGATTATCTCCCAATACAAAATAATATCCTTCAGGTATGACTTCTTTTCCTATGGTATCCCATAAACTAAAATCTTGCGTAAAAATTCCTTCCGTTTGCGATTTTAATGGCTCTAAGTATGGTTCCGCAGTGGGCTGATTATTTATATACAAAACATCATCTTTCACATAAAGACTGTCCCCGGGTAAGCCGATTAAGCGTTTGACATATGATTGTCCTGAACCCATTGGATCGGGAAACACCACAATATCAAAACGGTCAATTTTAGTTTGCTTTAATAAAAGCATTTGACTTCCATCTTTTAAGGTTAAATCCATTGAATGACCTTCAACTTGAAAAGGCTGAACGAGATAACTTTTAATAATCAAAAACAAGACTACTGCAATGGTAATGGAAAATAAGAGGTTAATGAATTCATTAAAAAGTGAACGCACTACTCGCATTATTCCGTTACCTGTAACAGTGTTTCCAATGCTTTATCATATTGAACATCATGATTATTTAAATATTCTCTCGCTTCATTATTCAGTAAATTAGCCGTATCACCAGTAATAATGCCGTCTGCTTCCAAATTATTTTTCTCTTGGAATGCTTTAACCGCTTGGGTCACTGATTCATCAAAGAGATAATCGGAATTAATTTCATAACCTAATGCTTTTAAAATTAAAATAGCTGTTTTGGTATAATCGGAGGCATCGCCTTCTTTCACTTCTTCTTTAGCATTTAGTGAAATAGAATTAGCTAATGGCTCGTTTTCCACTTCAACTTTAGGGGTAATACCTGTCTTGTGAATCCACATACCAGATGGCGTTAACCATTTAGCAACCGTTAATTTTAATTCCCCAAAATCAGACTGATTGGTTATATTTTGAGCCGTTCCTTTACCAAAGGTTGTCATACCTACTAAAGGATTATCGGTATTTTCAGAAATGGCAGCCGATAAAATCTCACTTGCGGATGCACTTCCTTCATTAATTAATACCACATACGGTTCGTCAATTTGGAATTTACCATATGCTTTATCATTAGCTGCATAAGCAATCGGCTCTTTATCTTGTTCTTGCATTTGAACAATGATATCACCGTCTTTAAGAAACATATTGGAAATAATAATCGCCTGATCTAATAATCCTCCAGGATTATTACGTAAGTCGAAAATAAAGCGTTTTGCTCCGTCTTTGCGTAATTGACTCACGGCTTCTTCGATTTCATCGGCAGTGGTGCTAGCAAATTGAGTAATTTGAACATAACCGATTGTCGGTTCATTCTCATCAAGTTTACTTTCTACTGAAATTAAAGGGATTTCTGCACGTTCTACTTCTACTTCAAAAGTACTGGATCCTCTTTGAATTTTAAGATTAACTTTGGTACCAATTTCACCTCGAATATGTTTAACCACTTCATTCGAATTCATATCGGTTAACGAAACACCATCGGCTTCCAAAATAATATCATTGGCTCTTAAGCCAGCTTTATCTGCTGGAGTATCCGCAATTGGACTAATAATAGTTACTAAGCCATTTTGAGTCATAATTTGAACCCCAATTCCTGTAAAGGAACCTTCAATTGTTTCGTCAAATTGTGCCGATTCATCACTGTCCAAGTATTCTGAATAAGGATCACCTAATGAACGGACCATTCCATCCAAAGCCCCTTGTAAGATCACTTCTTTATTCACATCTTCAATATAATTATCTAAGATACTATTGTAGACATCTTCTATGAGCTTAAAATCCTCATCTTCTAATGGCGACTCATCTACTTCAACAGTTGTTTCTGCTACCGTGGTTTCCTCTTCTGTCTTCGTTTCAGCGATGACCATTGTCGTCGGATTCATTGTAGCTAACAATAATAAGGTAGCCGTTGAATGTAGTGTTGATTTTTTAAACAATGACATCATTATGCCTCCAATTTTACAGCTGTTTCTAAAGCTATCTCCATCATTTGAGTAAAGGTTGTTTGTCTTTCTTCAGCGGTTGTTTCTTCACCAGTTAAAATATGATCGGAAATCGTACACATCGTTAAGGCTTTTTTATTATGTTTAGCGGCTACTGCATAGATACCGGCTGCTTCCATTTCAACGGCCATCACACCATAACGGGCTAATTTTTTCTTATCCATTTCTTCATTATAAAAACGATCACTCGATAAAATATTACCAACATGAATGCCTTGTACATCTGATTTTTCTGCAATATGATAGGCAATGTCCAAAACTTCAAAAGAAGCAATCGCTGAATAATGAACTTGACCTTCAAAAATATTGCTTAAAGCACTAGAGTCAGTGGTTGCCCCCATTCCAAAAACAATATCACGCACTTTAACTTCTTCTTTCATTCCACCAGCTGTTCCGATACGAATGATCGTTTCAACACCATATTCTTGATATAATTCTTCAGCATAAATCATTGCTGAAGGAATTCCCATACCAGAACCTTGTACCGAAACCTTTACCCCTTTATAAGTTCCGGTATAACCAAACATATTACGAACGGTATTATATTGAACCACATCTTCTAAAAATGTTTCCGCAATAAATTTAGCTCTTAACGGATCTCCTGGGAATAAAACAGTTTTGGCAATAGCCCCTTTTTCTGCAGCAATATGTGTACTCATTTTTCACACTCCTAGTTTAATTAATAATTTTAATATTGATATTGATTCCAAGCATCATCAAATATGCTCAATAATTTTGAATAATGACTATTTTCTTCCATATATTTAGAAAGAACTTCAAAATCAGTTTCATGTTTTGGAAAAGAAATATCCTGATGTATCGCATTTGCTAAACGACTCATTGGATCATTCGCATCGAAATCAGTATATTTTCGTATAAATTGATAAAAAGTTTGTTCCAAAGGACACCTCACTATCTTATTTGATATCATATAATTCATATTATAACATGATTTAAAATAAACAAGCGAATATTTTTATTTTTATTGTAAAAAAGCACTTAAGATAGCAATAGGCCATCTTAAGTGCTTGATCATAAGTCTACTCTAAAAAGTCTTTCAATTGATTAGAACGACTCGGGTGACGTAATTTTCTTAAAGCTTTGGCTTCAATTTGACGAATACGTTCACGAGTAACGCCGAATACTTTACCCACTTGCTCTAAAGTGCGAATATTCCCATCATCTAAACCAAAACGTAAACGTAATACATTCTCTTCACGGTCAGTTAATGTATCTAGAACATCTTCTAATTGCTCACGCAATAAGGCAGAAGAAGTAAAAGTTTCTGGGCTCATTGCTGCTTCGTCTTCAATAAAGTCTCCTAAATGGGAATCATCTTCTTCACCAATTGGCGTCTCTAAAGAAACGGGTTCTTGAGCAATCTTCAAGATTTCACGAACTTTTTCTGTTGAAAGGTCCATTTCCGCCCCAATTTCTTCTGGTGTCGGTTCACGTCCTAAATCTTGTAATAATTGACGTTGAACACGTACTAATTTATTAATTGTTTCCACCATATGTACTGGGATACGGATCGTTCTGGCTTGGTCAGCAATTGCACGGGTAATCGCTTGACGAATCCACCATGTTGCATAAGTTGAGAATTTAAAACCTTTAGTATGGTCAAATTTCTCTACTGCTTTCATTAGTCCCATGTTACCTTCTTGAATAAGGTCTAAGAATTGCATCCCACGGCCAACATAACGTTTTGCAATTGAAACTACCAAACGTAAGTTTGCTTCGGCTAATTCTTGTTTTGCCAGTTCATCACCTTGACTAATACGAATCGCTAATTCAACTTCTTCTTCACCACTTAATAATGGAACGCGACCGATTTCTTTTAAGTACATACGAACGGGGTCACTTACTTTTAATTTAGTTGCAGCGGCTTTTTCAACTGCGGTTGGTTCAGGTTCATCAACATTAATATCTTCTTCGTTGATCATTTGTTGTTTGGTTGGTCCACCATCTTCACCAACAACCGCAATTCCATTATCTTCTACTTTTTGAATTAATTTATTCATATCATCAGCATCCAAACCATACTTACTTGCGATTTGGTCTGATAAATCATCGTATTTAATTTGGCCAATTAATTTACGTTCAGCGATTAATCGCTTTACCGCTTCTTCATAGGAGACGCTAACTTCATTAGTTGTTTCTTTAAGATTATCTTTCTCTTCAGCCATACGCCCAACTCCTTAAATCTTTATTTGTCTCGTTAAACGAAGTATTTCTACCATTGCTTCAGATACTTCTGTTTTTCTACCTTCTTTTTGGAAAGTCTTTAATCGCTCTTTCCACTCGAGAATTTCTTGCTCTATAAAGGATCGTTTAATGACTTTAAAACAATCACTCATGACCACATCATCATAAGATAATTGTCTAGCGTCCCATATAATATCCCTATAAAGTTGTTGTAACTCATCTTCTAATTCCTGTTCCAATCCTATCATCGGAAATGACAACCCTTTATCATAGTAATAATATTCTAACTTAAAAAATAATTCTTGGAAATAAGGATGATAAAAAATCGGTTGCTTATAGTGTTGTTCCAAATAAAACCAAGCATCTTGATGATAAATCAAATTCTGGATAATCAATTTTTCTGCTTCATAAGCCGTTTTTGATTGAATTGTTAATTCTTTTCTTTCTACAATTGAACTAAAAGCGCGATCTGTACTATCAAAATTTACTTCATTATCATTAGTTGATGAATAATAAGAATTACCTTGATTTGAATGCTGTTTGGAACGAGCAATCTGTTCTTTGACAATGGCTTCATCAATGCCATATTCTTTCACAATATCTTGAATTCTTAATTGTTGTTCAATAGGTGATTCAATCATGGCAATTAACCCAATCACCTTTTCAATATATTGAGCTAATCCTTGTTCATCTTGTAAATTGAATTGTGTTTTTAAAAACTCTCGTTGAAAACTGAAACGGTTGTTAGCATTTTGGATTAATTGCTTTAATGCTTCCCCACCATTCGCTTGGAGCCATTCATCTGGGTCCATCCGGTTAGGAATGCGCACACTCTTGAATTGTTTATTCTTGAAAGGAAGACTCAATTCAAAGGCGCGATTGGTCGCATTTTGTCCGGCATCATCACCATCAAATACAAAAACAATTTCTTGTGCCATTTTCGTCAGTTGTTCGAGATGGTGTGAAGTTAAACTAGTTCCCATGGTTGCAACACTATTCATGATGCCATTTTGATCCATTCGTATAACGTCCATAAATCCTTCACAAACAATGGCTTGTTTTAAACGTCTAATTTCAGGTCTTGCCAAATCTAAATTAAAAATTAGCTGATTTTTTTGGAAAATATCCGTTTCAGGTGAGTTAATATATTTAGACTCAGATTGAGTTTCTCCAAAAACACGACCAGAAAAACCTACTACCTTTCCTTGTTGATTACGTAGAGGAAAAACTACCCTTCCCCTAAAACGATCGACTAGGACTTGATCATCTTTTTGATAAAAAATACCGCTATTGACTAATTGTTGATTGCTATAACCTTCTTTAAGTAAATATTGATATAGCACTTCTGAGTTTTCAGGCGCCAATCCAATTAAATAACGGTCAATTATCTTTTTATCAATCTGACGATTCGTTAAATATTCTAACCCATCACGTCCATTATTGGTTTGATTTAGATAATAGGCATAAAACGTGGCTGCTTTTTCATGTATTTCGAATAAATCAGCAAAACGTTCATTTTGTACAGACCCTTGATTAATATAACGGGGATCTAATGGTACACCAGAAAATTCAGCTGCTTTCTGGACTGCTTCAGGAAAACTGATGCCTTCTATTTCTTGCAAAAATGTAAAGACATTACCACCACGTCCACAACTAAAACATTTAAATATTTGTTTGTCACTATGAATTGAAAAAGAAGGATTGCGGTCTTCATGAAATGGACAGGAACAAGAATAACTATTGCCTCGCTTGGTTAATTGAACATATTGTCCAATTACATCTACAATATCTGTTTTTTCTCTAATCTCATTAATGGTCTCTGCAGGAATAAAGCTCAATCGCTTCACCTCTTTTATTCTATCACTGATTCAATAATATCCCAAATATCTTGGCAACCTTCTCCTGTTTCTGATGAAACAGGAAATAATGCATCAATTGTAGGTAAATCCAGTGCTTTTTTGTACATTGATAGATGTTTATTCCACTGACTCTTTTTAACTTTATCTAATTTAGTTAACACAATCGCATAAGGGATGTCGGATTCTTCAGCAAAATCTTTCATCGCAAGATCCAATTGTGTAGGCTCGTGACGAAAATCCATTAATAACAATAATACCCGAATATTTTCTCGATTTAATAAATACTCTTCTATCATTTTAGCCCATCGTTGACGGTCTGTTTTAGAGACTTTCGCATAGCCATAACCAGGTACATCGACGAATCTGAATAGGTCATCAATATTATAAAAATTCAATGTTTGAGTTTTCCCTGGTTGACTTGATGTGCGCGCTAATCCTTTACGATTAATCATCTTATTAATAAAGGATGATTTCCCAACATTAGAACGTCCCGCTAAGGCAATTTCAGGTTGATGATCATCAGGATATTGATTAGGACTAACAGCACTGATCACTAATTCAGCTTTCGTAACATGCACATGATTCACCTCTTAATTTAATTTTTTATTACGTTTACCATAATAATCCGGTTTTTTAATTCCATCAATACTCTCTTTAGTAATGACCACTTTTTTGAGTTCCTCATGCGTTGGTGCTTCAAACATGACATCTAACATCACATGTTCAATGATTGATCTTAAACCACGGGCGCCAGTTTCTCTTTCAATCGCCTTTTTCGCTATCGCTCTTAAAGCTTCTTCTTCAAACTCAAGTTTGACATCATCAATGGCTAGCAATTTTTGGTATTGTTTTACAATAGCATTTTTAGGCTCTGTTAAAATGGCTACTAAATCATCTTCAGTTAATTTCTCTAAAGCAGCAACGATTGGTAATCGACCGATAAATTCAGGAATCAAACCAAATTTTAATAAGTCTTCTGGCGTAATTTGTTGCATTAAACTTTTCGTTTCGTCAACTTTTCCGGTATTATTACCGAAACCAATTACTTTGCTACCTAAACGTTCTTTGACAATGGTTTCTACGCCGTCAAAAGCTCCCCCAACAATAAATAAGATTTGACTAGTGTCTAATTTTAAAAAATCTTGGTTAGGATGTTTACGGCCACCTTTTGGTGGAATATTTGCTTCTGTCCCTTCTAAAATCTTTAAGAGTGCTTGTTGAACACCTTCACCACTAACATCGCGTGTAATGGAAACATTTTCGGATTTTCTGGCAATTTTATCAATTTCATCCACGTAGATAATACCTTTGCTCGCTCTATCTAAGTCATAATCTGCCGATTGAACTAATTTTAATAAAATATTTTCAACGTCCTCACCAACGTATCCCGCTTCAGTTAAAGTGGTCGCATCGGCAATTGCAAAAGGCACATTTAATAATCTAGCTAAGCTTTGTGCTAAAAAGGTCTTACCAGAACCAGTAGGTCCAATTAAACAAATATTACTTTTCTGTAATTCGACGCCATCTTCTTCTGTATCATTATGACTAATTCTTTTGTAATGATTGTAGACGGCGACAGCTAAAGATTTTTTAGCTTCATCTTGACCGATTACATATTCATTTAATGAATTTAAAATTTCAATCGGTTTTAAAATATTAATCTGATCGTTTTGTTTCTTATAATTATTTTCTTCATCAATAATAGTCTGACATAACGCTACACACTCATCACAGATATAGACATCAGGACCTGCTATTATTTTATTTACCTCATCTTGAGACTTCCCACAAAATGAGCAATAATAATCATTTGTTCGAGTATTAATTCGACTCAATTGATTTCCTCCTTGCTCAAAATTCTTTCTTATATACTGGCGAAACAGGGATGCAATAAATTGGTCCTATTCTAATAGAAAGACCCATTGCCATCCCTGTTCCTATTGTAGCTCACATAATTAATTATTAGCTAATAAAATGTCTTAATTATTTTTGTACAGCAGTTGAAACAATTAATTCCATTGCTTTTTTCAATTTAATATCTGAAGTTAACATATCGTTAGAAACGAATTGTTTAACTTGATCAGCTGACATTTGGTATTGAGTAGCTAATTCGTTGACTTCATTTTCAATTTCTTCTTCTGTTACAGTTAAATCTTCATTTTCAACAATTGCTTCTAAAACTAAGTTAGTTTTTGTTCTTAATTCAGCTTCTTCACCGAATTGATCGTGTAAATCTGCTTCTGAAGAACCTGTAATTTGGAAGTATAAATCTTTGTCAATACCTTGACGTTTTAAGTTATTTAAGAAGTGATCCATTTGACGGTGAATTTCTTCGTGAACCATTTCGTATGGTAATTCAACGATTTCAGCATTTTCAACAGCTTTACGGATAGCTAAATCTTCAACGATTTCTTTAGCAGCTGCTTCTTTAGATTCAGTTAAATCAACACGAATTTTATTTTCTAATTCAGCTAAAGTTTCAACTGAGTCATCTGCATCTTTAGCAAATTCATCATCTAATTCAGGTAATTGTAAAGCTTTTACTTCATGAACTTTAACTTTGAAAGTTGCTTCTTTACCTGCTAAATCTTCTGCATGATATTCTTCTGGGAAAGTTACCACTACATCTTTTTCATCGCCAGGTTTTACGCCAACTAATTGATCTTCAAATCCTGGGATAAATGAATTAGAA
The DNA here is from genome assembly GCF_001811625.1 of Globicatella sp. HMSC072A10. Classification (NCBI taxonomy): domain Bacteria; kingdom Bacillati; phylum Bacillota; class Bacilli; order Lactobacillales; family Aerococcaceae; genus Globicatella; species Globicatella sp. HMSC072A10. The sequence continues at coordinate 31,806 of NZ_KV805797.1, forward strand.
CCTAATTCTAATGAATGGTTTTCACCTTTTCCACCTTCAAATGCTTCATCACCAACGAAACCTTCAAAGTCAATCACTACTGTATCACCTGATTCAGCTGCGTCTTCTTTAACAACTAATTCAGCTAAACTTTTACGTTTAGATTCGATTTCATTTTTTACGTCTTCGTCAGTAACCGTTGTGTCTTGTTTTTCAACTTCTAAGTTTTTATATTCACCTAATTTTACTTCAGGTTTTAAAGTAACTTTTGCAGTTAATACCCATGGTTGACCCTTTTCCATTGATTTAACATCAATTTCCGGTTGAGTTACCACATCTAACTCTGCTTCTTTAACAGCTGATTCATAAGCTTTAGGTAATGTAGAGTTTAACACTTCTTCATATAAAGCTGATTCTCCATAAACATTGTTGAATACTTGACGTGGAACTTTTCCTTTACGGAATCCTGGTACAGTAATATTTTTTTGTACTCGTTTGAACGCTTTGTCTAATCCCTCTTTAATATCTTCTACAGGAATTTCAAACGTTAAGATTCCTTCATTTACTGATGTTTTTTCAAAATTTGTTGTCATTTTGTATAAACCTCCACATTATCTAATATTTAACATACTCCCTTATTTTACTCTAAAAGTTGCTTCTTGTAAATAATAATACCCCTTTATCACGAGTTTTTTCATAAAAAAGACATATTTTTGTGCTATTATAAAAATAAACTCGCTAAATCTATTCTAAATAACGATTATTTAGTATAATGACTGTTAGGAGGTATGAGAATGATTAATTATCCAACTGGTTCCAAACCGAATCACCATCATACAAAAAAGACCGAGCATACTCACAATACTATATACGGTAGTCGTGGAATGTCACTCGAAGATAAAATCAATCAATCAAATGAGTATTATTTAACGCATCATCTGGCTGTTATTCATAAAAAACCAACTCCGGTTCAAGTAGTGAAGGTTGACTATCCGCGCAGAAGTGCTGCCAAAATAGTAGAAGCTTATTATTGTCATGCTTCAACAACGGATTATAATGGTGTTTATCAAGGCTTTTATATTGATTTTGAAGCAAAAGAAACTAAAAATAAAACCAGTTTCCCCCTTGCAAATTTACCAGAGCATCAAAGAACGCATATGCTTCAATGTATTGAACAAGGCGGAATTGCGTTTTTAATCTTATCTTTTGCTGCTCATTATGAAACTTATATCATTCCCTATGAAAAAGTAGATAGAGAAATTAAAAAAAGTAAGAAACAAAGTTTAACTTATGATTTTATAAAACAAGAAGGATTTTTATGCAAAGAAGGTCTATTCCCAATAATTGATTATTTAGCTGCATTAGATCAATATATTGAATCCAGAGAATAATTTGTTTGTTGAAAGGAAGTAGTAATATGGCAACAGGTAGTCGTGTAGAACGAAAAAAATATCAAAATAGAAAAAAACAGAGTCCTCGTAAAAACAAAGGAAAGAATTGGTTGAAACGCATCTTCATTGTTTTAGTGGCTTTATTCTTTTTGGTCATGATTGGTGGTGCTTCTCTTTTTGGTTATTATGCAATGAATGCACCTAAGATTTCTGGAGAGGACCTCCGTGGTCAAGTTTCTTCCAAAATATATGACCAAAATGGTGAACTGATTAAAACCTTGGGTGGACAAAATCGGGAATTAATGGCTGATGGTGAAGTACCTCAACTATTAGAGGATGCTGTCTTAGCGATAGAAGACTCCCGTTTCTACTCTCACCATGGTATTGACCCTATCCGTATCGTTGGCGCTTTACTGTCTAACCTGAGAGCTGGTCAATTACGTGAAGGTGGTAGTACTATCACGCAACAATTAATTAAATTATCAGTGTTCTCCACCGATTTTACTGATCAGACACTTGAAAGAAAAGCACAAGAAGCATGGTTATCTTTACAGATCGAACAAAAATATTCTAAAGAAGAAATATTAACCTTATATTTGAATAAACTTTTCTACTCTAATAATGTTTACGGTGCTAAAACAGCTGCCAAAAGATTTTTTAATAAAGAACTGGCTGACATCACACTGGCTGAAGCTGCCCTACTTGCTGGTTTACCCCAAGCACCATCTGATTATGATCCTTATTCTTATCCCGAAGCTGCCAAGGAACGTCGTGATTTAGTATTAAATGTCATGTATGATCGTGGTTTAATTTCACAAAGTGATTATCAATCAGCAGTAGACACTTCAATTGAATCAATGCTAGTACCATTGGATAATAATACCATTGATGATATTGACTATGTCATTGATGCTTATCTAGATGTCGTGGCTAAAGAAGTACAAGAAAAATCGAATATCAATATTTTTACTGATGGTGTCGAAGTCTATACCAATTTAAACTTGGACGCACAGAAAAAATTATATCAAACCGTTAATGATAATGATGCGGTCGTCTTCCCTGATAATAATATGCAAACCGCTGTATCTGTCATCGATGTTAGTACTGGTGCCTTACAAGCCATTGCCGGTGGTCGTAAACAAGATGTTGTCTTAGGACTAAACCGTGCTAATACTTTAAATCGTAGTATAGGCTCAACGATGAAGCCACTATCCGCTTATGGCCCTGCCATCGAATACTTAAATTACTCAACGGGTCAATTAGTTGTAGATGAACCGATGACATATTCTAATGGCGATGAAATATATAACTTTGATTTTGAATATAAAGGAAAAATGACAATCCGTGAAGCCTTAGCTGGTTCACGAAATATTACAGCTCTAAAAATGTTACAAAAAGTTGGATTAGATAATGCCTATGCTTTCTTACAAAAACTTGAGATTAACATTTTAAATAATAATCAAAAAGAATTAGTTGAAGCCAATGCGATTGGTGGTGAAGTGACTCCGATTCAATTATCGGGAGCTTATGCTGCGATTGCCAATTATGGTCAATATAATCGTCCTTATACAGTAAATAAGATTATTACCGCAGCAGGTACAGAAGAAGTATATGAAACTGTTTCTCAACAAGCGATGAAAGATTCAACTGCTTATATGTTAACCGATATTTTAAAAGGTGTCCCTGGCACTTTCGCCACAGCCTCTGGTATTGATAATATTATTCAAGCAGGTAAAACAGGTACCACTAACTATACTAAAGATCAACTCACTCAATTAGGTCTTGATGAGTCTACCTATGCAGCACCTGATGCCTGGTATGTCGGTTTTACACCGCAATATGCCATTGCAACTTGGGTTGGTTATGATAATCCATATGAATCTGGTAATTATTTAACCTTAGAGCAGACGAGAATTCCTCAACTTATCTATAAAGAAATGATGACCTACTTAATGAAGAACGTCCCAATTACTGATTGGCAAAAACCACGTTCAGTAACCGAAGTAGAAATCGAAAAATATACAGATCCTATTATGTTACCTGGTCCTTATACACCTCAAGAAGCTCGATCAAAAGAATTATTCGTAGCTGATAGCAATATTCCAAAAACAGAATCAATTGCTTATGGACAATATGTCAATGCTCCAACAGCATTTGATGCCAATTATAATCAAGAAGCTCAGCAAATTGAAGCATACTGGCAAGGTCATTTAGATCAAAATGCGGTCTATCAGCTATCCTTAAATGATTCCGTCATTTATACTGGAACGAATACTTCCTTTACTATCTCAGCACCAGCAACATCTGGACAATATGTTCTAAAATTAAGAATTGTTAATGGTAATAGTGTGTCGGATACTTTAGTTATTACCCTAACCTTATCAGAAGCGACCACCGAATCAACTGAAACAACTGAAGAAACTACTACAGGTGGAGAAACAACCACACCTGAACAGACAGCTCCTGAGACCACTCCAGAAGCAACTGAAGCCGTTACTGAAGAACCTACTCAATAAAATAAAAAAGCTCTATTCGTGTTCTGAACTGCCCCCTGTCAAGTAGACAGGGGGCAGTTCATTCAATCACGTTAGAGCTTTTTTTATATCCTATTTTTTAGGCTATGCCTAAACTTTATATATTTAGTTAAATTAGGATTCGTTAATAAGAAGCGCAGTGGTTGAGTGGCCTCAACCTGC
>NZ_KV805797.1:35971-54653 GCF_001811625.1 Globicatella sp. HMSC072A10
TCATTCGATTTTCTACTTCTGGTCTACTCCCTAAAAAATTCTATTTGGTTAAGTCTTTTAGTTCACTGCTCTTTATTCTGGTTTAAATCGATTCCAGTCAAATTCTGGAACTTTAAAGGGTTCAAATTCTGGGACTTGATTGCCCAAATTAGCTTGACGACTACGTTCTGTTTTGGCTTGATTAAATGATTCAATTTCTCTTTTTGCTTCTTGGACAGTCCGCACATTTTTCTTTTTCCAATCTAGTAATATACGATCAATATATTTTAAACTGATGGCTTGATTTAATACGGCTTGCTGCAATGCCAATATAATGACCTCATCATTAAATTGATCCATTTGTTTCCAATCGGCTATTTGCATTAATTCCAATTGGGTTAAACTACGACCAAACTCACCTTCAAATAATTGAATTAAAGATTTTTGCTCAGATTCATTTAAACCATCTTGTGATTCAGGTTCATCTTTTTTATAAAAACTTTCTAAAAACAAGTAAAGGGGTTCTAATGAAATAATATCCATTTGTTTTCCGTGATGATCCTTAATCATTTCAAATTGAATGTATTCCTTCGTTAATAATTCAGATAGAAATTCATAGGATTCATTTTCACTCCACCCTAAATTTGTTGATACCCGTTGTAAATAAGCTTCGCTTTGCAATTCAACTTGATGATCGATTAAATATAATAATAAAATAAAAGCCTGAGGACTTAAATCTAATTCTTTATAATGGGTGATAATTCCCTTAGGAATCAGTGACACACCTTCTTTAAAAAATTGTTGCAACATCGACATTTTCTTCACTCCATTTTGATAAAATAAGGAGTGAGCTTAAAGAAGAAACAAAATCATGTTCCTTCTTTGGCCCACTCCCCTAAGCTTGACTTGGGTTTGAAATTTCATTATATAACATTGAGTCTGAAGTAAATAGTCAATTACTTATTACTTCATCTGCTCTTTAATGAGTATTCTTTATTGCAGGTGTTTCGTTAATCTGAAATGCACCCTCATCTTGTAAAAGTAAAATTGAAAGAAATTATGGATAAATACGGTTTAATAAGCGTGGGAATGCTGACGTTTCTCTAATATGTTCAATGCCGCTAATCCAAGCAACAGCACGTTCTAAACCAATACCGAATCCAGAATGTGGAACCGAACCATATTTTCTTAAATCTAAATACCAAGCATATGTATCAGAATCTAAACCAAAGTTTTTAATGTTTTCAGCTAAAACATCGTAATCAATCTCACGTTCTGAACCACCAATGATTTCTCCATAACCTTCTGGTGCAATCATATCAGCACATAAAACCGTACGAGGATCCTCAGGATTCACTTTCATGTAAAATGGTTTAATTGATTTTGGATAATTAACAATGAAAATTGGTTGCTCATATTGACTAGCAATAAATGTTTCATGTGGTGAACCAAAATCATCCCCCCAAGTAATATCATCAAAGCCATTTTTATTTAATAATTCAATGGCATCTGTATATGAAATACGAGGATAAGGTGTAATGGTATATTTACGTAATTGCTCAACATCACGGTCCAATGTTTTCAATGCTAATTGACAATTATCAATAACGCTTTGAACTAAATAAGCCACATATTTCTCTTGAACTTCTAAACTTTCTTCATGTTCTACAAAAGCCATTTCTGGTTCCATCATCCAAAACTCAATTAAATGACGGCGTGTTTTTGATTTTTCTGCGCGGAAGGTTGGTCCAAACGAGAAGACTTTACCAAAAGCCATCGCTGCCGCTTCCATATATAATTGTCCACTTTGAGATAGAAAGGCATCGTCATCAAAATATTTAGTATGGAAAAGTTCTGTAGTCCCTTCCGGTGCTGAACCTGTTAAAATAGGCGGGTCAACTTTTACAAAATCATTTTCACTCATAAATTGATACGTCGCACGAATAATTTCATTTCTAATCGTTAAGATGGCATGTTGTTTAGATGAACGTAGCCATAAGTGACGATGGTCCATTAAGAAATCTGTACCATGTTCTTTAGGTGTGATTGGATAATCGTGGCTTTCACCTACTAGTTGAATATCTTTTACTAATAATTCATAGCCTAATGCTGAACGAGTATCTTCCTGAACAACTCCAGTTAAAATAATACTTGATTCTTGGCCTAATGATTTAGCTAATTCAAATACTTCTTCGCTCACGTCTGCCTTAACGACGATTCCTTGGAAATATGATGTACCGTCACGCAATTGTAAAAAGGCGATTTTACCACTACTTCTTTTGTTCGTCACCCAAGCGTTAATATGAACTTCTTGACCAACAAACTGAGCTGCTTGTTTCATTGTTATTGTTTCCATATTGCCTCCTGAAATTTAAATATTTTCGATAGTTTGAATCCAAGTACCATCTTTAGCACTAATAATGTAATAAGTGATAGTACCATTATTATTTTTAATCGTTGCTTCCCAAATTGGCTCTTGATTAATTTGTGCTAATCTCATTTGCACAATTTTATCGGGTTGCATATCATACAAAACGATAGAAGTTGCTTCATCTTCTGTTATAATTTCGTCTTTAGTATAATAGTTGGTTTCGCCACCTTCTTGCGTAATAATTGCGTAATGTTGCTGTCCTTTATCGTCATTAAAATCGACTGCAAAATAAGTTTTATCAGTAGTACTCCAATAAAATTTATTAACATTCTCGACTTTAAAATCATATGATATTAATTTGACTGCTTCATCTTCCGCACGATAAATACTATCTTGTGTACGCATAAAAAGAAGGACTAAACTGACTAAAATCGTTAATAAAACGAAAGTTAAAAATGAAATAAACTTCTTACTCATGCCTCGACCTCCTTTATGGTTTTCAACATTACTATTTTACCAGTTTTTTTAGTTTCTGTCAGTCCATAATTTCAAAATTTATCCAACGTTCAAAATATTCACGAACTTGACTGGAGTAATACTTAGTATAAATGCGTTCATCAAACAAATAAATTTGCGAATCAGGATAAAAGTCATTCAATAATGATAAGGTTTGGCTAAAATCACCTAACATCCTAGCAATTAAGTAATAATCAAATAATTGGTTATTACTCCACCCTTTGAACTGTTTTATTTTTTTACTTAAAGGATGATTTTGACTGGTGAAAGGTAAAGTATGAATAAAAATATCAAATATAAAATCATAAGTGGGTAATTGTTTTAATTCTATTTTATGACGACTGATGATCATGATAGAAAGATCATTATCGTTAAAATTCCGAATCACTTTCCGACCACTGCCGGTGACGCCTTCAGCTAATAATTGATAAGGCTTGAAGGTGCCATCATGACTTAATAAATTATAAGTATACTCAACAGTTGCCCGATTAGGGCTAATAATCATTATCTTTTGTTGACATTGCTCCAAATTATCTTTTAAAAATGCCACTTGAGCTTTGGCAGCTTTTTCTTGAAAATAACTCATCGCTTCGAAATCATTCATTTCTATTTCATTTTCAGCATCAATCAGGTAACCAAAAGGGATTTTAATCAATTTTTTTTGATAATAAATATCAGGTACATTAATTTTTTTTAATGATTCGAATAAGGTGTGATTTCCAAATACATTTTGCTTAGTTTCCAAATAATCCTGATCTAAAATTAGGACTTTATTAAAGGCATTTAATATGGTATTAACACCTAAATCAGATTGAAGATCATTATATTCTAACACTAAATGGAAAAAATTATGATTAAACTGAACCGATTTGATTAAAATATCGCCATTATTTAGAGATACCTTTAGCAGTGAATTAATGCCTTTCAAGATCATCTCAAGATACTGCTTAAAGTCTAAATGAAATTCATTTGATAAAGCACGTAATTGCTCTAATTGTTGTTTAATCGCTGTTAATTGATTAATTAAATACTGATTCATTTCCTGTTCACATACAAAATATCGTTGGACTTGAACTTTTGAAAAACTAGTAAATTCCTTTTTGAATTCATCTAATAAGCTAATTAACAACCCATTGATTTGTTTTAAAGCTGATAGCATTGGTCCAGTTAACGGTTTTAAAATTTCAGGTTGTTCATCCATTTGCATAATCGAGTCATAATAGTTTTGTAATTCAATAAAATGTTGACTGAGAGGTATTTCTAAACGATTGAACGCATAAAGTTGATAGACGAATGCTCCCAAATCATCGATAAATAGTTGATAATGGCCTGTTTTTAAAATTGCTGAATTCAACAATCCTTTTAATTTGTATATTTGTTGATGGCTTACTAATAGATAAGGGGTCTGGGCCAATATCTTTAAATAGCGCTGGTAATAGGCATCATCATGCCGCATAAAATGGGGTGGCACATGCTTCTCGAAAATCTGGTTAATGGCAATATCCGAATTTAATTCGTCTAATAAACCGGATTGTGTCACAAAACTCCATTGATAAACTCCCAATAACTGCAATAATTCATTCTGGTTAAGGTTCAAATGATGTAAATGATCAATTAACCAATTTAAAGCTGCTCGACTTAAAAATTCATTTTTATTTTTCAGCGATAAACAATAAGGTAAATGATGTTGATAATATTCCACATCATTGGTCACAATAACAGTAGGTTCCGTTATTCGATGTACTAAGTGTCGTTTAGTATCGAGTGTCAATGGTCCTTTATTGGCTTTTACAATGACACGTTCATTAAGTTGAAATTGATTTAAAATCCATTTGGCTAATGGGTCTTCCTGCTTCGTCTCAATTTGACTCGCTTGTGAAACGCGTAGGGTGTTATCTAATAAAATAAACTCACTTGGATTTTCAAAAAAGTACTGTTCATTATGTTTTAAAAAACGACTTAAATCCACTAATTTTGCACTAGCATCAACCGGTAGTTGATAGAAAGCTTGAGCTAAATCACTTAATATTCTAGCTGTAACCAATGCGTCCATTTTGGCATCATGTGCATTAGGAAATTCAATCCCTAAATTCTGGGCCAATTCTGTCAAATTAAAACCAGTCGCACTAGGTAACATAATACGCGCAATCCATTCGCTATCTAATGCGTACTTACAATCAAAGGTTAAATGACTCGCTTCAAAATATTTTTCTATAAAAGGCAAATCAAAGGCTACATTATGTGCCACAAAAAGACAATCTTGTAATCGATTTAGCCATAAATTGGCCACCTTGGCAAATGTAGGTGCTTTATCTACCTCTTCTTGTTTAATACCCGTTAAGTTTTGGATATGAGTTGGTATCTCTCGTTCGGGATTAATTAGCATGGAATGTTCGCCAATAATTTGGCCTTTTTCAATAATAATGGCTGCAATTTGAATCATGCGATCCCCTTCAGAAAAACTAGGACCAGTGGTCTCAATATCCACATAGGCAATTTTTTTGATTGTTTCCATGCTCTTCATCCTTACTCTATTCCATAATTTAAAGCAAAAGCTTTTAATGCTTCTTCTTCATTAGGTAATTGTCTCATTACCACTTGGTATTCCATTTCTCCTAATAAAGCTCCTAATTGGGCATTTCCTTTTTCTAAACCTAACCAGCCCATGATGGTCTTTCCATTGGCTACTAAATCTGCTTTTTGATGAATTACTAACTGACTTTTCAGCTCTTTAGCAACAGGTTGATAATCAGGATTTAAGTGCTGTTGTCTGGCTTCGACGGGATTAATTAATGCCATTTTATAATGATAAACTTCCCAAAGGGTTAATGGACCTTGTTGTATTATTTTATCCAGTTCATATAAATCTTTGACATCTTGAATTAAATGATTACTATGTGTCCATTTTCTTAAAAACTTATTAGCTTGCGTGACGGTTAACCCTAAACCTTTGGCGAATAAAAACCAAGCAAAATTTTCTTCAATCATTAGCGACGGTGGTATCTGTTCATTCATGTACTGCAAAGCCTTTTGACAATCCAAACCATCTAATAATGGTAAATGCTGACTAATCTGGGTATCAAATAATAGTAGTGCGTTATCTTTGAAATGACTTCCTTGAAAATATTTACTCAATTCAATTCTAACTCTTTCAACTGCTATTTTAGGTAATAAGTGGGCATATTGTTGAATGGCTTCAAAAGTTAAAGGTTCAATGGTAAAACCTAACTGGCTAGCAAAACGAATAGCGCGGATAATTCTGAGTGCATCTTCTTGAAATCGTTCCGCTGGCACTCCGACCGCCCGAATCAATTGCGCTTGAAGGTCTTCCACACCATGATGATAATCAAATAATTGCCCTTCTGCATCAAAAGCTAAAGCATTGATAGTAAAATCACGCCTTAAAGTATCTTCTCTTAAATCTCGGACAAAATTTACGGTATCAGGATGTCTAAAATCAGAATAATTTCCTTCAGTTCGAAAGGTAGTAATTTCATAAGGAATATGTTTTTCTACTACAATAATCGTGCCGTGTTCTTTTCCCACATCAATTGTATTATAAAAAATCCCTTCAATTTCATTTGGTAAAGCACTACTAGCAATATCAATATCATGGATCGTTTTACCCAGTAATGTATCGCGGACACATCCACCAACAAAATAAGCCTCATAACCATGAGACTCAATTCGCTTTAATATCGGTTGAGCTTCCAGAAACAAAGGATCTGTTAATTCTATTTTCATTTAATCACCCTTTGCTTTCTCGATTAATTGTAAATAATATTCAACCTGCTCGTAATTATGCTTACTTAAACCTTCATCAATTTTTTGACGCCAAATCTTTATTTGAACATCCAGCGTTAATTGTTCTAAAAACACATCCGTATTCTCTTCAAATTGCTCATCTTTTGGTAGATAAGGATTTTCTTCAAAAATATCAAAATCATTTAACACTGCATAAACATTCGGGATATCAATTTCAAGATAAAATTGATCAAGATTAACTTGATAATTTAAGCGAAAATCATGAAAAGCTTGTTCACATAAAGTATATTTTCGAAAATCTTTATAATAAACAAAAGGTTGGTTGCTTTTAGTATGATATGAAATATAAATACCTCTTGGAGTATAATGACTCTGTTCAGTAAACGTAATGTACTGAATACAATTGGGTTCGGTCATTAAAAAATATAAAAATTGATTAACCACCGGATTTTGGTGCTTGAAATGTTGAATAAGCCAGTCTAAGAATTGTCTTTTTCTTTGATTGCGGTTAACCATCATTTTATCCCTCCTACTCAATTATTAACTGTCTTAATTCCGGTATATCATAAAGCGTGTTTTGGTACTGTGTCTTTAAGGGGGCTGCTAATTCTTTTTCATTGAACTTAAGATACAGTTGGGCTAATTCATAAACCAACGTTGGTATATTTAAAGCTAATTCAATGGCATCTAAATAATAAGCTTCAGCCTCAACAAAATTATTGGATAATTCAAAATATTTAGCATAAGCATAACTTAAAGATGCAGGTTCTTCAATCTCTTCAGCCATCATATCAGCAAATGCTTCTAGTGGTGCTGCTTGATTCATTTTAACATAATAATGGGTAATCAGTTGAATATATTGGAATTGCTCACTATTATCTTCTAATAATAAGGTATAATCAATTAACTTTTCGATTAATGAATCGCTTAATAAATCCATTTGTGCTGCTAACAGACTCATTTCACCAATTAATTCATGTCCGATAGGAATATCGCGTTCTAGCCATTCTAAAAGCTTCTTAGCAGCTGTTACGTCTTGTTGGATGACAGCAATTTGTAATTGAAGAAAAATACTATCTAAATTGTCCTTATCCAGTTCAAATGATTGCTTAGCAAATGCAAGTGCTTGTTCATAATCCTCAACAACAAAGGACGCTTTGGCAATTTGCAACCAATCTGTAGCAGTTTCAAATTCGGGTAATTGCTTGTTTGCTATCAAATTGGATAATTGCTCAGGATCAATGAATTCACTGTCTATCATCGTATTAATTAACAATGAACGTGCAGACTTAGCCCATTGACTTTGGGGAAAGTAGTCCAAAATAACATTCAAAAATTCTTTAGCTTTGATAAAATCATTTTCGTTTAAGTAAAACTGAGCTTGGTAATAATACAATGTCGCAGATTGGGGATTTTCCTTTAATAATTGATCGAGCAACATTTTTTGCTGATGTGTATCCCCTCGTTTACCCGCAATATGAGCTTGTAAAAGGCGCATTTTTTCTGTCAATGTAAAATGGGATAGTTTGTCTATCCACTCAGCCGCTTGCTCAATTTGATCTAAATCATAAGCTTGTTGTGCTAATAAAAAGCCAATTTCAATATCCGGTTTTATATTCCACAATTCATTTAATAAAGCGATTTTCAAATCAAGATAACCACTACGTCCAAATAACTGAGCTAATTCAGTCAATTCTAAGTAAGTGTCATTTTCTTCAACTGCTAATTGCAAATAATATTCTAATTCTTGAATTAAGCTATAACCATTCGCAACAGTTTGATATTCTTTAAATAATTCCTGGGCAAGAGACATATTGATTCTCCTTTTTCATTCTCAAAACTCTATTGTATTATATCATGTTTTAAAACAAAATAACATTTTGGCTCTTATAAATCTTAAATTATTTGATAGTGGCCCAATGGACAGGGTTGAAAGACAATCAGCCGAGCGCACATAGCATTGACCCATTAGCATGATGTTGGTCTCTTCAAACCAACAAAGCCAATTCATCATTATCATCGATCATTCTATACAAAAAAAGACAGAAAGGAAAAATTAGTCTTTCCCTTTTCTGTCCATTTTATCTTAATTAAATTTAAAATTATTTAACTGCGTCTTTTAATGCTTTACCAGCTTTGAATCCTGGAACTTTAGAAGCAGCGATTTCAATTTCTTCACCTGTTTGAGGGTTACGACCTTTACGAGCTGCACGTTCACGAACTTCAAAAGTACCAAAGCCGATTAATTGAACTTTTTCACCTGCAGATAATTCTTCTTGAATTGTTTCGAATAACGCTTCTACAGTTGCAGTTACATCTTTCTTAGTTAAGTTTGTTTTAGCTACTACTTTTTCTACTAATTCTGCTTTATTTGCCATTAATAAATTCCTCCTTAATTTTTACTCTTTAAGAGTATTACATCGAAATAAATTTCAACAGTTATTTCTATATCAGAATAGCACATCTTTATGATGAATTCAATAAAAAGGCTACTATTCACGCTCTCTGACAATTAATTTTATTGGTGTTCCTTCAAAATAAAAAGAATCACGCAGTTGATTTTGTAAAAAACGTTCATAACTGAAATGCATCAGTTCTAAGTCATTAACAAAAACAACAAAAGTTGGTGGATTAATGGCTACTTGAGTCATATAATATATCTTCAATCTTCGACCTTTATCAGTCGGAGTTGGATTCATTGCGACAGCATCCATTAATACATCATTGAGAACAGAAGATTGAATACGACGATGACGATTATCATAAATCATTTCTAATAATTCTGGTAATCGATTCAATCGTTGACCTGTTTTGGCACTGACAAATAATATAGGGGCAAATTCTAAATATTGAAATTGTGATCGAATGTCTTTAGTAAATTCTTCAAATAGATTTTCCGATTTATCAACCGCATCCCATTTATTCACTAGAATAACAATTCCTTTGCTTGCTTCATAAGCATAACCGGCAACCTTTTTATCTTGTTCTCTAATACCTGTTACAGCATCAATCACTAAACAGACGATATCACTTCGATCAATCGCAGACAAGGCTCTTAACACACTGTATTTTTCGGTATTTTCATAAACTTTCCCCCGTTTGCGTATACCAGCGGTATCAATCATCATAAATTCCCGACCATTATCAGTTGTAAAATAAGTATCAACCGCTTCTCGCGTTGTCCCTTCCATATCAGAAACAATCACGCGCTGTTCTTTTAAGATGGCATTGACTAAGCTGGATTTCCCCACATTCGGGCGTCCGATAAAACTAAACTTAATCAAGTCTTCATCTTCTTTAATTTGGGCGTCTTCTGGAATATAACTGAAAATCTTATCTAGAACATCACCTAACCCTGTTCCGTGTGCCCCAGATACGGGGAAAGGATCACCTTGTCCAAGTGAGTAAAACTCCCAAACTTGTTGACGTTGTTCTGGATTGTCGGCTTTATTCACTAAAAGGATCACCGGTTTATTAGTTCGATGCAGTAACATTGATAATTCTTCATCAGCATCTGTTACGCCTTCTCTTGCACTTGTTAAAAAGAGAATGACATCTGCTTCATCAATCGCAATTTGTGCTTGATAACGGATTTGATTCATGATAGGTTCATCAATCATCTCAATCCCTCCCGTATCAATTAAACGAAATTCTTTGCCTAACCATTCGCCTTTTGCATAAATTCGATCACGTGTAACGCCAGGATAATCTTCAACAATGGAAATTCGTTCCCCTACTAAACGATTAAATACGGTTGATTTGCCCACATTGGGTCTTCCAACTAAAGCAACTGTAGGAATACTCATCTGTTCACCTCCAAAAAAATTCATAAGAAAAGGCTGCGACTTAGGTCACAGCCTGATTGACTTTATTTAAAGTATCGATTATTCACCTTCTGGTTTGAAACCATCAAGTAAATCTCCAAATACATCACCAATTGTGAAGCCAGTGTCATTAGAATCTGAATATGTTGTTTTTGTATTCGAATTGTTTTGACGACGAGCTTGTCCACTATTTCTTCTTGGACGTTGGTTATTAGAACGTGCAGGTTTTGCTGCTTCGCCTTCAGTAGAAGCTTGTTCTTCTCTTGCTGGTTGAGCTGGTCTTTCTAATAAAGCTTTAATTGATAATGATAATCTTTGATTTTCAGCATCAGTACTTAAAACTTTAACATCAATTTCTTGACCTTCTTCTAATTTATCAGCAGGAGATGCAACGTGCTCATGAGCAATTTGTGAAACGTGAACTAAACCTTCAACTCCAGGGAATACTTCAACGAACGCACCGAAATCAGTTAAACGTTTTACAGTTCCTTTTAAGACAGTTCCTTCACTTGCTTTTTCTTCGATATTATCCCAAGGTCCAGGTAGAGTGTCTTTAATTGATAATGAAATACGTCCTTTTTCTTCATCAACTGATAATACTTTCACTTGAACAGTATCACCAATTGTTAACGCATCACTTGGCTTGTTAATGTGTTGGTGTGAAATACGGCTAATGTGAACTAATCCGTCAACCCCACCTAAATCGATAAAGGCACCAAAGTTTGTTAAGCGCGCAACTTTACCTTCAACAATAGAATCTACTTCTAAATTAGATAAAACTTCTGCACGTTTTGCTTCACGTTCAGCTCTAGCGATTTCTTTATGAGATAAGATTAAACGATTATCCATATCATCGATTTCAACGATCTTGAATTCTAAAGTTTTACCTTTGTATGGAGTGAAGTCTTCTACAAAGTGATCTTCAACCATAGAAGCTGGAACGAATCCACGAACACCAGCATCAACTACTAAACCACCTTTAACAACATCTTTAACAGGTGCTTCAATTGTTTCGCCTTTGTCAGCTTTTTCTTTTAATTCAGCCCAAACTTTTTTAGCTTCAACGCGTTTTTTAGATAATAAGTAGTTACCATTTTCTTTATCTTTAATTGGTTTTAAAACAACTAATTCTACTTCATCACCAATTGAGACGATATCTGATAATTCTTCAAATGAAGATTCTGATAATTCATTACGAGGGATAACACCTTCTAAACCACCAGATTCTTTAATGGCAACACGTACTTGGTTATCATCAAAGGCTAATACATCACCTTTTACAGTATCACCAATCTTAATTTCAATGACGCTATCTAAAGCATCTTCCATAGTTTCTAATACACCAGGAGCTTCTTCCTCTTTAGTATCTTCAACTTTTGCTACTTCAGTTTCTTCAACTTCAGTATTCTCAACTTCTGTACTTTCAACTTCAGTATTTTCTACTTCAGTCATTTCAATTTCTGTCTTTTCAACTTCTGACATCTACCAGTTCCTCCTAAGCAGTTACCTACAATATTGTCGCTCTTTTTAATTATAAAGAGCCTACAATGAACATTTTAACAAATAAATTAGCTTTCGTCTAGTAAGAAAGCGATAAAACTATCAATTTCATACTTATTTTTCAACATTTTGAATGATTTTTTCGACAGTTTCGTCAATCGTCAAGTCACTCGTATCAACTAAAATCGCATCATCCGCTTTTCTTAACGGACTATGTTCTCTGGTTGAGTCATAGCGATCACGTTCAATAATAGCTGCTTCTATTTCAGTTAAGCTTTGTGATGTCAAACCTTTGGCCATATTTTCCTTATAACGTCTTAATGCCCTTACGTGTGGGCTAGCAGTAAAGAAAAACTTGTAAGGTGCATTTGGTAGTACCACTGTACCGATATCACGGCCATCCATAACAACTGAACTAGCTTCGGCCATTCGTTGTTGCAAACTCACTAAGTGTTGGCGTACTTCAGGTATTGCTGCGACTTCGGAAACATTTTCGGTAATTTCGACTGAACGAATTTTTTCAGAGACATCCTCACCTTCAATGAAAAGATGCTGACTCTCCTCAATAATTTTAAATTCCATTTTAATTTGTTTCATTAATGCCACGATTTTATCGACATCATCGAAAGATATTTTTTGTTCAATTAATGCTAAAGTAATGCCGCGATACATTGCACCCGTATCGACATAAGCTATTCCCAATCGTTGAGCTACTTCTTTGGCAATCGTACTTTTACCCGAAGAAGCCGGTCCATCGATGGCAATGGTTAATTTTTTCATTTATTATCACCTCATATACTTTTAGTATTTTACCAATTTCATATCAGTCAAGCAACTTAATTTCAACAACTCACAAAACTTGACTAAAGTAGATGGTTAAAATAAAATTAAGTAATGCTAATACTTTTTTAACTTTTTATTAAAAACTTTTAGATATTATTATAGCTTATTTTTTTAGTAAAGGAGCATGAGAATGAAAGAAGCTTTTAAATTTGCTTTTCCCAAAACCATCCCAATTTTTACAGGCTTTTTATTTTTAGGTATATCCTATGGAATCTTCGCCACCTCTTTAGGTTTTCATCCGCTGTTTCCTATTGTAACCAGTGCTATCGTCTATGCCGGATCAATGGAGTTTGTCACCATGAGTATGTTATTAGGAACCTTTAATCCGATAATGTCCTATTTATTAACGCTCATGGTGAATGCTCGTCATATATTTTATGGATTATCGATGCTGGATAAATTTAAAAATTTAGGTTGGAAGAAATTTTTTATTATTTTTGGCATGTGTGATGAAACTTTTTCGATTAATGTTTCACTTGATATTCCGAAATACTTAGATAAAAGTTGGGTCTATTTTCATGTTACTTGGTTAAATCAAGTGTATTGGGTATTGGGTACAGCTGTAGGTGCTATTTTTGGTAATCATTTACCTTTTGATACTCAAGGGATCGACTTTGTCCTAAATGCGCTTTTTATTGTGTTATTACTCGATCACTGGCTTAAGAAAAAACAACATCATTCCGTATTTATTGGTTTGTTTGCCTCTCTATTAAGTCTTATCGTATTTGGGGCAGAAAATTTTATGATTCCTGCGATGTTAATGATTATACTCATTTTTTCTTTTCAATTTTTTATAACGAAGCCTAACGGTTGGGAGTGATGAAGATGACAATTACACAACAAATTATGACCATTCTAGTGGTAGTTTTAGGTACCATGACCACTCGTTTTATTACGTTTCTTATCTTTCCTGAAAGTAAAGAACCACCTCAATTTGTACGATATTTGGGTGAGATCTTACCTAGTGCTGTTCTAGCTTTATTAGTTATTTATGCTTTTAAAAATTATCAAATACCATTTTCTCAACAAAACTGGTATGGTTTCATTGCAACGTTTGTTGTCATTATTATTCATTTATTCAAACGTAATTTATTATTAAGTATTAGTATTGGAACAATTGTTTATATGGTACTGATTCAAAGTTTTTAAATAAAAAACGAGATTAGCTTGCTCTATGCGTGATGCTCCATATCATCCCTTTCATGATTTAAAGGAATTGACATTTGAGTCTAGCTAAATCTCGTTTTATTTTTATTTAATTGATTTGTATATCTTCGGTCATATTTTCTAAATGGATGCTGGTCAATTCTATAATACTTGACGTGGCTTACTACCATCTTGAGGTGCAACTAAACCTGCCGCTTCCATATCATCCACTAACCGAGCTGCCCGGTTATAACCGATTCTAAATTTACGTTGTAATTGAGAAATACTAATAGTTTCAAGTCCTTCAAGCATAGCGACAGCCTCTTCAAAGTACTCATCTTCACTCACACCAAGTGAACTTTCACTCTCCTCATCAAGATCAATCAGTGAATCTTCGTAATCAGCTTTTTGTTGATCTTTAATAAAATCTGTAATCCGTTCAACTTCTGTATCGGAAATATAAGCACCCTGAACACGAACTGGTTTATTTTTACCCATTGGTTGAAATAGCATATCCCCACGTCCAAGTAATTTTTCTGCCCCATTACTATCTAAAATAGTTCGTGAGTCAGTACCACTTGAAACAGCAAAGGCTAAACGGCTCGGTACATTGGCTTTAATAATCCCCGTAATGACATCCACTGATGGTCTTTGAGTAGCGATAATCATATGAATCCCAGCAGCACGTGCCATTTGCGCCAAGCGTATAATGGCGTTTTCTACTTCATTACTTGCCACCATCATTAAATCTGCTAACTCATCAACAAATACAATAATCTTAGGTAATTTTTCATAAACGGTCTCTCGCTGTTCTTTGTTCCAGTCATCCACTTGTTCATTATAACTATCAATATTTCGCACATTTGACGCTGCAAATAATTCATAACGGCGTTCCATTTCTTGAACCACTTTATTTAAAGCTTGAGCTGCCTTTCGTGGATTAGTGACAACTGGTGTCAATTGATGTGGTAAATCATCATAGAGTGTCAATTCAACTTTTTTCGGATCTATCATTAAAAACTTAACTTCATCCGGTTGAGCTTTCATTAACAAGGATACAATAATAACATTCATCCCCACTGATTTACCCGAACCAGTAGCTCCAGCAATTAATAAGTGAGGCATCTTGCTTAAATCAGCTAAACAGACCGACCCCGAGATGTCACGCCCCAATGGCACTTCCAATAAATTTTTACTCTCGAGTGCGGCATCAATAATTTCCCAAAAGGAAACCGGACTCACTTGAGTATTCGGCACTTCAATCCCAATCAATGATTTGCCTGGAATCGGTGCTTCCATCCGAATATCACGTGCGGCTAATGCCAAGGCAATATCATCAGATAAAGAAACAATTTTACTAACCTTTACTCCGACTGCCGGTTCAATTTCATACTTCGTTACCGATGGGCCTAAATTAGCTTGTACCACTTTGGCTTTTACGCCAAAACTTTCAAAGGTACGTTCTAATTTTTCGATATTTTCATTAATACGTTCGTATTCTTCACTTTGATCAACCGGTGGTATTTTTTTCAATAAGTTTTTACCGGGTAAGGTTAATTTTTTACCTTTCTTAACTTGAGCTGGTTTCTTATTGGCTTTGGGTTCAGCAATCTCAGCCGAATCCAATACTTTTTCAATCTCATCAGTCGTCAAATCTTGAGTACTGGTTGCTTGACTTTGCCAATGTCCAGCCGAACTCATGCGATGACTCGGACGTTCTACAACTTCAACATTCTGTAAGTCCTCAGTTGTTTCCTTAGTAGTTGGTACTTCTTCCTGTTCAAAGAGTTCTTCTTTAGTTACTGTGTCTTGGTAAGTTTCTGATTCATTCTGTGTCGCTTGATTAGAGCTGATAATAATTGGTTTAATTGGATCAGGTTTAGCTGGTTGGTTATGCTCCTTAGGTTGTTTTCTTAAATTATGATTATAATCAAAATAATCTAAATCTAATACCTTTTCTTCACGCACTATACGATTGACAACTGGCTCCTTTTCTAAATCATAAGGTTTAAATTCCCTAGTTCCAGCATCTTGATAAGTTGGTTTGTAAGCTGTCTGATACAAATCGTCTGTTTGATTCGCTACTGGTTTATCTTTAAACAGTCGATTAAATAAAGAAGGTTTCTTATCAGTAACCATTGTGTCAGACATTTTTTCATCTGAATTAAACGGTTCAATCTTATCTGGATCATCTTCTTGTAAAATAGCGACATCCATTGCCTGATCATTGAATACATCTTTAATCTCTTCAAAATTAGGGAATAATTTTTTAAAAATATTGCGGATACCCACAATTGTATTGTAGAAAAATTGTTTCAACATCTCAAAACTGATATTTTCAACTAAACAAAAACCAATAATGAAAAGAATACCAGAAAATAAATAGGTACCCCAACGACCAAATAAATAGCCTAAAGTTGAATAAAAAGCAGCCCCTAAAAATCCGCCTCCTAAATCCGTTCGATTTTGGCTCACAAGAAAATCATTTTGAAATCGTTCATAAGTTAATCGAAAAATAGCTGAAGGTTCGACACTATTAAATAAATTAAAATGTAATACTGTCGTCAGGGATACTAAAATTAAAAAGGCCCCTAAATAGCACCACCATCGAATTTTAGGTAAATGCCCTTTTAAAATTAAATAGGTTGCCCATAAAATAGCACTGATTAAAAATAAGGTATAGGTTTCACCAATTAATAAACGAAAAGTATTCGCAAATAAATTACCGATAAAACCACCATCAAACAATGATAATAAACTAATAAAAAAAATAATTAAGCCTATTATTAAATAGGTAATTTCATATTTTAATTTTAAAGTTGTCTGAGTGCTACTTTTTTGTTTTTTCGAGTTGTTTTGGTTGGTATTTTTTTTAGCCAAAATGCTCACACTCCACTTTCTTAAATTCTCTGCACATTATTATAACACATATTCAGGTTTTTTTGATATGATGAAAATATACAAAATGAAAAGGATGAGGGCTATGCATACATATGAACTTATTTTTAAAGGAACTGTTCAAGGGGTCGGATTTCGTTATCATGTTTATCAGTGCGCAGTTAAATCTCAAGTTAAAGGTTTTGTTGAAAATTTAAATGATGGCACCGTCAAAGCAATCGTTCAAACTACTGAAAATTCGATAGACTACTTTATTGACGAAGTCTTTAGTACCCCTTATCGACTAATTAAAATCGATAAAATTGATATTAATGAGATTACGACAACAGAAACCTACCAAGATTTTTCAATTCGCTACTAACAATCATAACTTATTTAAATCTATTAACTCAACAATTCGGTTTCATACGAAGGAAGTAAAAAACATTCATCAATGCCAGAATTAATAAAGAAGTAAACAAACCGCATTTGCTGTACACTTTTGCTTTAAAAGTAAAGTAGATAGTAAATAAAACCGACCAAATGATGTTTCTGTTTTCTGATCCACAGCCTGCAATAATAAATAGCTTTAACAGCCTTAACTGTTACCGTTTAGACGATTGGGTAGCTATCACATTTTGCTTTACATCATCACTTATTTTTCGATAATTGAGACCGTTCTCTATAAAACAGTTGAAAATTTGTCAATATTTCATTATAGTATATAGGTATGAAATGTTAATGGAGAGTGAATTAATGAAAAAATTAAAAAAACACCTTCCAATGCTATTATTATTATTTGGTATTGTTTTAATAGCGAGTGGATGTGTGCAATATACAGCAGACGGAACCCCAACAGGTTGGGTATATGAATATTTTGGTAAACCTGCAACAGCCTTTTTAAACTTCTTAGCTAATATCTTTGGTGGTAGTTATGGTGTCGCAATTATTATCGTTACCATTATTACCCGATTATTAATGTTACCTTCATCATTAAAGATGACAAAATCTTCAATGATTAGTCAAGCAAGAATGAAATTTGCACAGCCAGAAATTGATGAAATTCGTGCAGAAATCGATGCTACAGACGACCCTACTGAAAAAGCTCGTTTAAATAATGAATTGATGGCTGTTTACAAAAAATATGATATTGATATGTTTGGCGGCTTATCTGGATGTTTACCATTATTAATCCAAATGCCAATTATCTCAGCAGTCTATACCGCTATTCGTTCTTCACAAAAGATTATTGATAGTAAATTCTTAGGTATTCATTTAGGAGAACGTAATTTATTGATTGTCGCGTTAGTAGTGGTATTTGCCTTCTTACAAGGTTGGTTAATGCAACGCGCTACTCCAAAAACGGATAATCCAACTGCCAATTCAACTACTAATTCTATGATGTTAATGAATCCAATTATGTTAGGTTGGATTTCTTATGCATCTAATGCTGGTTTAGGAATTTATTTCTTAACGGGTAGTATTTTTAGTTTCATTCAACAACTTTATTCAAATCATGTTATGAGACCTAAAATTCAAAAAATGCTTGATGATGAAGCTAAAAAATTTGAGAATTCTCCTCGTCAAAAACGCACCAAGGTTAAAAAAGCCAACGAAACAACTGCTGAAGGTTCAAAACGTTTAGTTCCTACTAAACAACCGGTTTTACCTGTAAATGAAAACAATAAACGTCGTAATGCTGGTAAACAAAATCGTCGTAAATAATTAAATAATAATTTTAAAAGTAGGCG
This sequence comes from Globicatella sp. HMSC072A10, assembly GCF_001811625.1. Classification (NCBI taxonomy): domain Bacteria; kingdom Bacillati; phylum Bacillota; class Bacilli; order Lactobacillales; family Aerococcaceae; genus Globicatella; species Globicatella sp. HMSC072A10. The sequence continues at coordinate 54,544 of NZ_KV805797.1, forward strand.
GAAGATTGATCAATCGGTTGATTGGTCAATTTCCCGCCTACTCTTTTTTTCCGCTGAATAATCACTAAAAATAAATGAGGGAGTGAACCAGAAGTAGAAAATTGAATGAT
>NZ_KV805797.1:54753-59583 GCF_001811625.1 Globicatella sp. HMSC072A10
CAGATTGAGGCCACTCAACCACTGCGCTATTAATAAACGAACAATAATCTTAACCAAATTAATCAAGTTATGCCCAGTCTCAAATCCATTTTAGTACCTAACAAAAGCACACTCGATAGTTCCTCTACACTCAGACACAATATAAAAGATGTAACTTTATCTTATCGGCTGAGTTTTCATTAATTTTTGTTGCTCTTTAGTTAAAAACTGTCCTAGGACTTTAGTTGATTGAATGATATTGACAAATGCTTTACTATCAGATTCTAATACTGCTAACTGTAAATCATGTAATTCATAACGGTTAATGACTACCATAATTAAGTCACGCTTATCGCCTGTATAACCTCCGCGGGCTTCAATGACGGTTGAACCTCGGATTAAACGCGTTCGAATACTAGCGGTCACTGCAGCAGCATCATTCGTTACGATAAAGGCAGTTAGTCGTTGTTCTCCAGTATGAATCGCATCGATCATGCGTGAGGTTACAAAAATCGTAATCAAGGTAAAGATAGCCGTTTCTAAATTATATAACAATCCAGATCCAATAATAATAATGGAATTAACTAATAAAGTCATCATGCCAACATCCCAACCAAAAGTTTTCGATAAATAAAGTGATAAGATATCGAATCCACCACTTGACATCCCATACTTAATGGTAATACCTGTTCCTAAACCGGTTAATACCCCACCAATTACTGCATTAATGAGTGGGTTTTGCGAAACATAGGTTAAGGGAAATAAGTTGGTTGCTAATGAAGAAAAGAGTACAACTATTAAAGTCATAACAGTAAATTCTTTTCCTAATTTTAAATAAGCTAAGATGATCAACGGAATATTTAAGATGAAATAAAGATTACCGGTGGTAAAAATAGCTGCTAATGCCGTTTCACGGGTAAAATAATTAATTATTTGCGCTAAACCAGGCGCTCCTGCACTAAAAATATTTCCAGGAATTAGAAAAAATTTCATTGATAATCCGAAAATTAATGCGGATATAAAGGCAATAAATATTTGAAAAAAGAAATTCGCCTCTGGATGCTCACTTAAATATTTATTTATCATGCAGCTTACCCGATTTCGCCAGATTTACCTAATTTCTCAACTAAAGGAGGAATTAAACCACGAGCAATACGTGCTCCATAAACTACCGTCTCATATAGTGGCGTAACATCTTCGCCAACGCGAATGATATTTCTTAAGAAAATTTCGCCATCCAATGCTAAATGTAAAGTATAATAGCCGGTCTTCATTTCATTTAATTCATTGATTAAGTCTAAAGCTTCACCACGTTTATTGTAATCATTTAAAAGATGAACATGGCGATAAATAATTTGACTATCGACATATGGATCTTCACTTTCTTGAATAATAATTTCGACCATTAATAATTTTGTTTCACTGGCCTTAAACTGCAAGCGATATAAATGGTGCCCATTTTCAATTTCTTTATAATTAGCTGGTATTTTCTTCTCAGCTAAGATCTTGTCAAATGCTTCTTTAATTTTAGACATATAATCTTCCTCTCTGAATGACAATTATAGGAAAGCTCCCACATTGATTAATTATACTATACATTGCCTTTAAACTAAAGTTAAATTAAGGAAGGCAATTGAAGGTGTTAAGGGAGTGGGCAAGAAGTAGAAAATCAGTTGATTTTCGCTTTGTCTGTCCACCCCCGCAAAGTTGAGTAGGCCTCAAACAAGTAAAAAGACGCAGGTTGAGGCCACTCAACCACTGCGCTCTAATTAAATAGATATGCCTGAACAGAATTTTAAAAGATTTTGCCCAGCCTTAAACAAAAATAAATTGGTCGCAAATCCAGTCTAGTTTTGTATTCCTAAGGCTTTACTCATGAAAATTGATTATAATGCTTTAATTATTAACCGAATGAACCAAAGTCATCAACCTAGAAAATTCATTTTAATTCATGACGTCATTAAATTGATCAAATTAACTGATATGTATACTTTATTTAAGCAAAAGCGTTATGACTTTAAACATTAAATATTAACAACTTAAAACATTATTTAAATAAAAATCGTAAAATAGTGTCTTTCATTTCTTCAATTTCCACGACTTCTTGATGTCGAATTGGCGCATCAAAAAGATTTTCAATGGCAGACGGCACTTCAATTTGACTGATTTCAGCCAACTTTTCAATTAATTGACGTCCAGATAATTGAGCAGTATCAACTTCCAATGCATGTAACACACTTTCTGCGAATTTATAAGGGCTGGCAGTGCCTGCAATGACCGTTACATTTTGTCGATCTTGTGATTGAGTTTCCTTTAGATATTGTTGGTATACCGCATATGCGACAGCCGTATGTGGATCAAGAATATATTGATTGTCTTGATAAACCTCTTTAATGGTCGTGGCAGTCAAGACATCATCTGCTTCATTAGCATAAAAATCAGTTAATTGTTCTTTAACCGCCTGATTAATTTGATAGCTTCCCTCTTTAATTAATTGTTCCATCCATTCTTTCGTTGGGTCATCTTGACGTTGATTCAATAAATAAATCAGTCTTTCAAGATTACTTGAAACAAGAATGTCCATTGATGGTGAACTTGTTAAATAGAAAGGACGTCTCCTATCGTAGATACCCTCATTAAAGAAATCGACTAATACATTATTGCGATTAGACGCACAAATAAGTTTTTCAATTGGTACCCCAATCAATTTAGCAAAATAAGCCGCCAAAATGTTCCCAAAATTCCCCGTAGGCACCGAGACATTGATTTGATCACCTGATTTAATTACACCATTTTTTAGTAACTGAGCATAACTATATACATAATAAACTACCTGTGGCACTAATCGACCAATATTTATGGAATTGGCACTGGAAAGTAAAAAACCTTGTTTTTTAAGTTGCTTGTTTAATGCTTGATCATTAAATAATTCTTTTACTTTAGTTTGTGCATCATCAAAGTTCCCTTTAACTGCCACTACCTTAGTATTATTCCCCTCCTGCGTGACCATTTGGCGTTCTTGAATGTCACTGACGCCATCTTTAGGATAAAATACCACTATTCGTGTATTCGTTACCTCGCTAAAACCAGCTAGAGCTGCCTTTCCAGTGTCCCCAGAGGTAGCAGTTAGAATGACTATTTCTTCTTCTATCTTTAATTTTTTAGCAGCAGTGGTTAATAAATACGGTAAAATCGATAAAGCCATATCTTTAAAAGCAATCGTATTCCCATGAAATAATTCAAGAATCGATACTTGTTCATTAATAGCTTTTAAAGGGGCAATCAATTCATTATCAAATTTATCATCATAGGCATGATCCACACAATAAGCTATTTCATCTTCCGTAAAATCAGTAAAAAATGCTCCTAAAACTAATTTAGCGACTGTTTGATAAGAGGCATCTTTCAAGTGGTCCCAATCTAAGTCAATTGTTGGCATGGTCTCTGGAAAATATAGTCCTCCATCATTGGCGATACCTTTTACAATGGCTTGGGCAGCCGTTAATTTATTCTGATTATTTCTTGTACTATTATATAAAATTTGAGTCATTCCTATCCCTACTTTCTAATAATAATCATACTAAATTCTCATCAAATTGTCACTTATATCCGGTGAAATTTAGCAAAATAAAAAAGGCATACTAGTTTTCATAACTAATATGCCCCTTTTTCTGCCCCATACATTTTTGAAAAATGACTAGAGCCTTGATATATATGAATTAAGCTTCTGCTGCAACTGGATAAACAGAAACTTGTTTATGTTTTTTACCTTTACGTTCAAAGCGTACAACGCCTTCAACTAAAGCGTATAATGTATCATCGCCACCGCGACCTACATTGTTACCAGGATGGATTTTAGTACCGCGTTGACGGTATAGGATAGAACCACCAGTAACTGTTTCGCCGTCAGCTGCTTTAGCACCTAAACGTTTAGCAATAGAATCACGACCGTTTTGAGTAGAACCCCCACCCTTTTTAGTAGCGAATAATTGTAAATTTAATTTCAACATGAGACAGCACCTCCTATGGTATAAAGTTTGAATTTTGAATTTTTACGAATTCAGGATAACTTTCAGCAATCACTTCTAAAGCAAACACTAAATGTGATAATAATAGTTGTGATTGTTCAGTTTGTTTTTTGGTCAATTCAGTTGGTAAAGTTATTTTTAAATAACCTCCATCAACTTCGTTCACTTCTGTTTGAACGGGAACATGGATCAGTTGATGTAATGAATTTTCGACCGAAATCAGTTGACTTGAAACAGCTGCACAAACAATATCAAAACCAGAATCAGCATAACCTGCATGTCCGGTTGTAATAATTTGTTGAATCAATTGTTTTTCATCAACCATTACTTTTATTTTAATCATAATTAAGCGTTGATTGCGTCAATTGTTAATTTTGTATAAGGTTGACGATGACCTTGTTTACGATGTGAATCTTTACGACGTCTGTATCTGAAAGTTACAACTTTCTTTTCACGACCTTGTTTTTCAACAGTCGCTTCAACAGTTGCGCCTTCAACTAATGGAGTTCCTACTTTGGTAGTTTCGCCACCTACTAAGATTACTTCATCAAAAGTAACTTTGTCGCCTGCTTCTACATCTAATTTTTCAACAAAGATTGATTGACCAACTTCAACTTTAATTTGTTTACCGCCAGTTTTAATAATTGCGTACATTAAAGCACCTCCTATATTATATTTACGGGTTTCCCCTACACTTAGACTCGCCATGTTAAGTGCCATCAGGTCTTAAAACTCAACTTGTGCGGTTGCAGATGTGGTGCTACACAAATACAACATAAGTATCATAACAAATATGGCCTTCAGTGTCAAAGGTTTTTTCGAA
>NZ_KV805798.1:0-8859 GCF_001811625.1 Globicatella sp. HMSC072A10
GTAGTTGCGACAGAATATATTTAATATCATCGGTTTTTTCCATAATAATAACCTCCTACTGAAAATACGAACATTCGATCATTATCAGTTTAGGAGGTTATTTAACCATAGTCTATTCAAACAACAACATTTGGTGGGGAATTTTACTCCCCACTAGAAGTTGTTGAGACCCCAATCCCCTGGAGAAGTTGTTATTCTTTTAATAATATTATTTGTTGCTTCTAAATGACCATAGGACAGCGTAACCGTTAATGCATTAGAAATATATTCTTGATACTTAGAAATGGTATTAAATGCTGTCCGAATCACTCGACGATAAGATTATTTTTTAATTTCTTGAAGTTCATATTGGAATAATTCCTTATCATGCGTCATAATGGGGAATTTTAAATCATTAATTTTTTCATAGGCATTTCTTAGTCCGCTATCAACCGGAAGTATATACTCTACCATCATTTTTTCAATCACTAAACCTTCGAATAATCGATGAGATTGATACTTCTCAAATTCTAAATCTTCCAGGTTTTTTAGGATTAATTTCAATAATTTTTTGAGTTTATTGTAGTCGATTTGCGATGAATCTTATTCAATTGGTTCATGACTTGAAGTTGTAAATTATTAAGTGCTCTGTTTAGTAATTGGATAATGTGAAAATAACCAATGACGATTTTAGTCCTAGGAAATGTGTTTCAATCATTGAAACATAGGGAAGATTCATATCCATCGTAATCCATTCGACTTGACGATGGACATCTAACGGAAAACAGAAAAAATGTGATTTGATATCCTCTACTCATCAAAGGATAAAGTGGTAGGTAGTAAATCTACTCAGTATTTCATTTGCTCCTCCAAAGAATCTAAGCATCGTATGACTATACTTACTGATACATAAGTATTTTTTACGATAGTAGAGGTGAATTGAACGAGTCTAATTGCTCCTTTACTGTTTGCTTTTGTAGGTTGGAAATTTGACAGTTAGGTTCTACTAAGTTAGTTCGGCAGAAAAAGTTTTCTTACATGAAGTACATAAGAATCGTTGTTTTTTAAGAAGAATTATTCTTGGACATGCCAGCGAACAAGCGTATTTAACTTTAACCAACATGAATCCATGCTTTACAATCGATTTATTAATATTGGGAGCCTCACAACATGGCAAACATCAGGATCGTAGGATAGCGTACATAGACAGGTTTGTATATGACTCCATTTATAGTCATTGGTTCAGAATCCAAACAACCTTCCTTATGAATAATGTTAAGGTATGTTATTTAGAGTAAATCTTTGATATTATTTGAATATGTCATGTGAATTCCTCTTGTCTTATAGTTTGGTCGCTATTAAGATTATAAACGGAATTCCATGACTTTTTATTTTTTTACATAAAAAATTAGTGTAAGTGAACAGAAATAAATCTGTCTACCCACACCAAAAAGTATAGAGCCTTTTTATCTAAATGAACTAAAATTGCTCCATTTTTAATTTGATGATTTTATATATAAAAGGAATCAAGCTCGATAAAGTTTAAAATTACTTAATAAATTATCGTATAAAAAACATGGAAAATTCATTTATAATATGCGAGCAAAAGATTAACGAATTTGATTAAAAAGATATGATGTATTTTTTGATTATCCATGAAAAATCAAGGATATTCCATATTAAAGTATTAAAATTCTCTAAATTTTAAAATATATGTTGACAAGTCATCAGATGACTGTTATTATAATGATTGTAAAGCGCTTGCAGATATATTACAAAAAAATGACATTTGGAGGTCCATTATGGAAACAGTAGACAACTCAAGAGAGGTAAGTTATAACCGTGCAAAACTCTGGCAGATAATTTGTTTTGCGGCAAATAACACTTCTACAAACATTTATTTAGTTGCATTTAGCTTTGTGACATATTTCTCAACAGGTATTTTAGGTCTTGCTGCAATTTTTGTTAGTCAGATAATGGGGTATATTCGTATCTTTGATGGTTTAATTGATCCTACAATAGGTGTGATGATTGATAAAACGGATACTAAATTCGGTAAATATCGACCAATTCTAATTATAGGGAATATTATCACAGCGTTATCATTTATTTTCTTATTTAATATTCATAAGTTTGGATCATCAATGACAATGCCACTATTTATTATTGCATTAATCATCCATAAAATTGGTTATTCAATGCAACAAACGATTACAAAAGCAGGTCAAACTGCTTTGACAAATGATCCAAGTCAGAGACCTATTTTTAATATTGTTGATGGTGTGATGACGGCAATCTTATTCTCTGGAGCACAAATTGTTATTTCTGGATACTTGACAAAAAAACATGGTGGTTTTACTGATGGATTTTTCGTTGAATTAAGATGGGGCGTTATCATTATCTCAGCTGTTTTAGCTTTAATAGCGGTTATTGGTATTTGGCAAAAAGATAATAAAAAATATTTTGGTTTAGGAGAAGAAAAAACTCAAAAAACTGATTTAAAAGATTATCTGAAAGTTATTAAAGGCAATAAGCCATTACAAGTTTTATCGCTTGCTGCTGCAATTATGAAATTTAATGCTCAAATGTTTGGTGATGCAGTGGTCAACGTAATGCTATTTGGTATTTTATTTGGCAATTATGCATTGTCAGGGGCTATCTCTGCGATGATGATTATTCCGAACGTATTAGTAACAACCTTTGCTGCAAGTGTTGCACGAAAAAAAGGGTTAAAATATGCTTACGTACTTTGTTTACAAATAGGTTTAGTTGGATTGATTGCTTTAGCGTTTATGTTGTTAAATGGTGGGCCTGGTTCGTTAGATTTAACAAATTGGGGACTATACTCGATTGGTTTTGTAGTACTTTTTGCTATAGGTCGTTACTTTACTTCTGCTCCATCCGGATTAGTATTAACAATGGGTGCGGATATTTCAGACTATGAAACATCTGTTTCTGGTCGATATGTATCAGGTATGATCGGGACTATTTTCTCATTCACAGACTCTATTGCTTCGTCATTTGCACCAATGGTTGTCGGATGGGTGTTGGCTTCAATCGGATTTGCTCAAGACTATCCAACTGCTGAAACAGCTTTAACTGGAGATTTAAAATTTGCAACAGCGTTATTATTTGCGATTATACCAGCTGTAGGAATCGTCATCGCTTTAATCTTAATGCGTTTTTATAAGTTAGATCGTGAAACGATGATTCAAGTTCAAGAGAAAATTCATGCGATGAAAGCAGCAAAAGATTTTGAACGTACAATCGATATCGCACAAAATGTTGAATTATCTGACATGGATTATGTGGATCTATCACAATATCCAATTGATGATGAAGAGTAGTATAATAAAGAAGTAACATAAGTAAGCAGAGAGTGGACCAGAAGTATAAAATCAAATGATTTTCGCTTCGTCGGCCTACCCCCCGCATAGTTGAGTAAGTCTCAAACAAGTCGTTAAGACGCCGTTTGAGGCCACTCAACCACTGCGTTTTTAATTATCGAGCACTAATCTGAGTGAATTGGTCAAGATTATTCTCAGCCTTATTAAGACGCCGTTTAAGGCCACTCAACCACTGCTAGATAAACTATATAGATTAGAACAAACAATTTTTTTAGTTTTTTCTCTGTCTCTTTTAAAAATAATTTAGAAAGAAGGAATGTTGAATGCTTTATCCAATAGGAACAAAAACACGGACTGTCATGGATTTAAATGGCCTTTGGAACTTTAAATTAGGGGAACATCATCCAAGTGATTTATTATCGACTAAAGAAGTGATGGTTGTACCTACCTCTTTTAATGATGTAGTGGTTGATAAAGAAAAACGACAATACATTGGTGATTTTTGGTATGAAAGATTTTTTGAGGTTCCGACTTTATCTGATACTGAAGAATTGGTAGTACGTTTTGGTTCCGTTACTCATCATGCAAAGGTTTATATCAATGGAGAACTAATTGGCGAACATAAAGGTGGATTTACTCCGTTTGAATGTGTGATTCCTGAGTCCTTATATAGCGATGAAACAAACTTAAAATTAAGTGTTTGTGCTAATAATGAATTAAACTATAGTACATTACCGGTTGGTAATTATATTGAAGAAGAACAAGAAGATGGCACCATTAAAAAAGTTGTGAAAGAGAATTTTGATTTCTTTAACTATGCGGGAATTCATCGTCCAGTGAAATTAATCATTAGACCAAAAATTCATATTGAAGATGTCGTGATTACAACAGAATTAAATGATGCATTAACGACTGCTGATATCAAAGCTACTGTTGTAACCTCGAGTCGGGTTGATGCTATTGAGATGACTATTATCGATGAGGATCGTCAAGTGGTCGAAAGACTAACTGATGGTCAAGCAACAATTCATAATCCACGTTTATGGGAAGTTTTAGATGCCTATCTTTATAACTTACATGTTGAAATCATTAAAGATGGACAAGTGGTGGATAGTTATGATGAAAAATTTGGGATTCGTACAGTAAAAGTTGAAAATGGGCAATTTCTGATTAATAATAAGCCATTCTATTTTAAAGGCTTTGGAAAACATGAAGACACCTTTATTAATGGACGTGGCTTAAATGAAGCGGCTAACTTAATGGATTTAAACTTATTAAAAGAAATTGGTGCTAACTCATTCCGTACTTCTCATTATCCTTACTCAGAAGAAATGATGCGATTAGCAGACCGTATGGGTGTGGTAGTAATTGATGAAGTAGCAGCTGTTGGATTATTCCAAAACTTTAATGCCTCTTTAGATTTAAAACCTACTGATCGAGGCACATGGCAAGTAATGGAAACTCATGAAGCACATGAACAAGCGATTCGGGAATTAGTGAAGCGTGATAAAAACCATCCTTGTGTGGTCATGTGGGTTGTAGCGAATGAACCGGCAAGTCATGAAGAAGGTGCTCATGAATACTTCGAACCATTCGTAAAATTATATAAAGAGCTCGATCCACAAGATCGTCCAGTCACTTTAGTCAATATGTTAATATCTACACCTGAAAATGATAAGGTGATGGACTTAGTGGATGTCATTTCACTGAATCGTTACTATGGTTGGTATGTCGACCATGGAGATTTAGCTAAGGGAGCTAAAGGGCTCAAAGCTGAACTTGAAAAATGGCAAGAACTGTACCCAGAAAAACCGATATTAATGACGGAATATGGGGCAGACACTTTACCAGGACTTCACTCAATGTGGGATATTCCTTACACTGAAGAATTCCAGGTAGATTATTATGACATGCACCATCGTATTTTTGATGAAATACCAAACTTAGTGGGAGAACAAGTATGGAATTTTGCAGACTTTGAAACCAATCTAATGATTATTCGCGTACAAGGGAATCATAAAGGATTGTTCTCACGTAATCGTCAACCTAAACAAGTGGTACGTGAATTTAAGAAACGTTGGACTAATATTCCAAATTACAATTACAAAACTAAATAAAATTATATTTTGTAAAAATACTAAAAAATAAAATCAATAACCGGCAATGATAACTGAATTTTGTTGTCGGTTGATTGATGAATCATTGTAACCAAAAAAATTTACAATCATAAAACATCATATGATTTAATGGTTTTATACAGTTGACAGTATTTAAAAATGCGTGTTACAATTAAATCGTCAGATGATTACATAAGTAGAAGGAGAATTAAAATGACTTTATTAAAATCAGATTATGTCTTTTGTGTCGATTCAGATGGTTGTGCAATGGACACTATGACATACAAACATCAGCTCTTTTTTGGACCGATAGCAGCAGATGAATTTGAAATTTCCGATCGTGAGACATTTTTAAAAGAGTGGGATAAAGTAAATTTATTCTCTCGTACACGTGGCGTGAATCGTTTCGTGGCTTTATTAATGTTATTAGAATATGCTAATGTTGATAACATTGATAACTTAAAATCATGGGTAGAGACGACTTCATCACTATCCAATGCCTCTTTAGAAGCAGAAATTGCTAAAAATCCAGCAACTGATTTAAAAAAAGCTTTGGTATGGTCTAATGAAGTTAACCGTCAAATTAAAAGTTATGATGGAGATGTGTTAGCTTTTGAAGGTGCAAAAGAAGGTTTAATTCATTTACATGAGTTAGGTAAATTATTTATCGTTAGCTCTGCCAACAAAGAAGCAGTTGTGGAAGAGTGGGAAGATCAAGAGTTAATGCCTTATATTGATGATTTATACTGTCAAGACCGTGGAAAAAAAGAAGATGTGATTGCGATGTTAATTGCCGACGGTTATGATCCAAATAAAATCATGATGATTGGCGATTCACCGGGAGATTTACATGCGACAGAAATAAATAATGTGAAGTTTTATCCGATATTAGTTGGAAAAGAAAAAGAATCATGGTTAACTTTAAAGTCAGAAGTTGCCGATAAATTTATAAACAACCAATTAACGGAACAAGATTATGAAAAATATGCAACTACCTTCTGGGACAATTTAGATAAGGAGCGATAATTGTGACTAACTTAGTAGATTTAAGAAAAACACCATATAATTTAGATGAAGAAGCCATTGCCTGGATTGAAAAAACGATAAGCGAAATGACTTTAGACGAGAAAATAGGTCAATTATTTGTTAACATGGGTTCTAGCCGTACTGAAGAATATTTAACAGATGTGCTAAACCAATATCACATTGCGGCTGTCCGTTATAATAAAGGAAAATCTGATGAAGTTTGGGATCAAAACTATATTTTACAAACTAAATCAAAAATTCCATTGTTAATTGCTGCGAACACTGAAGCTGGTGGTGATGGTGCAGTTACCGATGGGACCAAAGTTGGTGATGAAATTAAAATCGCTGCAACTAATGATCCAAATTATGCTTATGAAATGGGAAGAATTGCCGGTATTGAAGCATCAGCAGTTGGTTGTAATGCCTCTTTTGCTCCGATTATGGACTTATCTCGTAACTGGCGGAATCCAATTATTGCTAATCGTACATGGGGAGCGAATGTTGATCAAACAATTGAATTATCCAAAGCATATATGAAAGGGATTATGGAATACGGGATTGTACCTTTTGCAAAACATTTCCCTGGAGATGGAATCGATGAACGAGATCACCATTTATCTTATGCATCCAATCCGATGAATAAAGAAGAATGGATGTCAACGTTTGGTCGTATTTATGGTGAAATGGCGAAGGCAGGATTACCTGGAATTATGGCAGGTCATATCCATTTACCAAATGTCGAGCGTGAAATGCATCCTGAACGTGAGTTAGATGATATGTTACCGGCTTCTTTAAATAAAACTTTACTAGATGAATTATTAAGAGGTGAATTAGGCTATAACGGGGCGATTGTAACCGATGCGTCTCACATGGTAGCCATGACGGCTTCAATGCCACGACGTGAATTATTACCTACAGCAATTGAAGCTGGGTGTGATTTATTCTTATTCTTCAATGATCCAGATGAAGATTTCCAATGGATGAAAGAAGGTTATGAAAAAGGAATTTTAACTGAAGAACGTTTATTAGATGCTTTACGTCGTACGCTAGGACTAAAAGCAAAATTAGGGTTACATAAGTTTGAAGGACGTCGTGAAGAAATTATGATTCCAAAAGAGGAAGCTTTAAAATTAATTAATACAGACGAATCACAACGTATTTCAGATGAAGTTGCTGACAAGGCCATTACACTAGTAAAAGATAAACAAAAAGACTTATTCCCAATTACCCCTGAACGTTATAAACGTATCCTAATCGTCAATGTTGAAGGGCATAAAGGTGGTTTTGGTGCCATGATCAATGCAGGTAAAAAACGAGCATCTGATACGATGAAAGCCTTATTAGAAGAACGAGGACATGAAGTAACCGTATGGGAATCAACGGAAGAACGTATAATGAAATTACCAGAAGGTGAACGTGGTGCTGCGATTGCCAATGTATATGCGCAAAAACAACCGATTTCTAATTTGACCGACCATTATGATTTAATTCTTAATTTGGTGGACGTCAATTCAGGTGGAACCACTCAAAGAATTATTTGGCCAGCTGCTAAAGGAACACCCGATCAACCATTCTATGTACATGAAGTGCCAACGATTGTCGTTTCAGTACAACATGCCTTTGCTTTAGCAGACATGCCACAAGTTGGTACATACATTAATGCTTATGATAGTAAAGAAAATACGATGCGTGCCTTAGTAAAAAAATTAGCAGGTGAATCAGAATTCACTGGTGTCTCTTCGGTTGACCCATACTGTGGCTTGATAGATACCCAAATTTGGCGTCAATCCAAATATTAATAAAACCAAAATGATTCAATAAATTGCTTTTGATGATTAATAATTAAATAAATCATTAAAAATAACCGTCTCTTTTTCTGAAGAGACGGTTATTTGCGTTATCTTTAATTCATTTGGCATTATCTATTTTCATATCATGATAGAAAAGGGCGTGGTTAATTTTTAATTCACAGAATGTAATGGCAATATGTCCGTTTTTTGATTTAACATATAATTCAAGATTTCAATTAAAGAATGTTTTAAACTGAATATAATTTGATTTGAAGCAATGTTTTCGATTAACACTAAGAGTTTTGTAATGGAAAGATTTTTAAAAGACCCTTTTCATTTTATTTAACGTAAAGGTTGGGCATAAACTTTACAAATTCATTCAGATTAGTGCTCGTAAATAAAGAGTGCAGTGGTTGAGTGGCATCAACCTGCGTCTTAATGAGATTGAACATAAATTTTAAAATATTCATTCAAATTAGTGCTTTTCATTAAAAGAACGCAGTGGTTGAGTGGTCTCAAACTGCGTCTTTCGACTTGTTTGAGGTCTACTCAATTGTGCGGGGGTAGTCCGACGAAGCGAAAATTATTCAATTTTCTACT
>NZ_KV805798.1:8959-27170 GCF_001811625.1 Globicatella sp. HMSC072A10
GGTCTACTCCCAACTGTGCGAGGTTGAACAGATGAATATAAAATCATTTCAGTTCTATTTCTTGCCTAATCCTATATTTAAACACTAAACCAATAATAAAGACAACCGAATGAATGTTTATAACAATCTATGAACCAATAAAGACAACAATTTGTTAGTTAAGTCAATCGCTGGCGCAATAATTTCAGATATAAATCAAGTCCTATTTATGGTACAATTGACTAGAATAATTGTAGAAAGGATGATAATGTGACTTCGAGTAATATTCAATGGTTTCCTGGTCATATGGCGAAAGCTAGACGAGAAGCGAATGAAAAATTAAATTTAGTTGATATTGTGATTGAATTGGTCGATGCACGCATTCCTGAATCGAGTCGTAATCCAATGATTGATGAGATTGTCGGTCAAAAACCGCGTGTACTAGTCTTAAATAAGGCTGATTTAGCAGATAAACGTATGACACAACAATGGATTGATTATTATCAAGATTTAGGTTTTCCTGCTGTAGCGATTGATGCACAGCATAATGTGGGGTTAAAACAGTTAATGAAGATTTGTAATGAAATCATGCAACCATATTTTGAAAAGCAAAAAGCCAAAGGAGTTAAACCACGTGCAATCCGTTTAATGATTTTAGGGATTCCTAACGTAGGTAAATCGACTTTAATTAATCGTTTCGTTGGTAAAAATCAAGCGATTACCGGTAATAAACCAGGCGTTACCAAGGCGCAACGTTGGCTAAAGATGGGGAAAGATTTTGAATTATTAGATACGCCCGGGATTTTATGGCCTAAATTTGAGGATCCTGTAGTCGGTCAAAAATTAGCGATTACCGGTGCTATTAAAGATCAATTACTGCATATGGATGATATTGCGTTAGCTTTGATTGATATTATCCGCAATCGCTATGCCGATATTTTAATTGAACGTTATAAATTAACTGAGGAACAAGTACAAGCTGAAACGAGCGTTAATCTTTTACTCGCAATGACAGAAAAAATGGGCTTGAAAGAAGATTATATGACGGCAGCGGAGCGTTTTATTTTCGATTATCGTCAAAATAAATTAGGGTCATTAACATTAGACACACCGTATCATGAGGTGTCATTTGATGACTAATTCCTTTTCTATTCAAGTAATTAAAGAATTAATCGATTCGTTTCAAACAATGGAAGAATTGCAGGCGACTGATTTATTAAAAGATGAGCGTAAAGGTGTGCAAAAGTTAATTCAACAGTTTGAAAAACGTTTAACACGAGAAGCATTAGTTAAAGAAGAACATTTACAACGTTTGAGTATTGAAAATAAACTTAGAACACAAGGATTTCAATATATTGCCGGCATTGATGAAGTGGGGCGGGGACCTTTAGCTGGGCCAGTTGTGACAGCAGCCGTTATTTTACCAGAAGATTGTGATGCCTTAATGGGTGTGAATGATTCTAAACAGTTAAGTCATGAAAAACGAGCTCATTTTGTTGACTTAATCAAGGCAACGGCTTTAGCTTATTCTATCACGGTAACGTCTGTTGCAGAAATCGATCAGTTTAATATTTATGAAGCCACTAGACGTTCAATGTTGGAATCAGTTCAAAAACTAACGTTACAACCAGATTTTTTATTACTAGATGCTATGAAAATTGATTCGCCTTTACCACAAGAATCTATCATAAAAGGGGATCAACGTTCTTTGTCGATAGCAGCTGCGAGTATTTTAGCTAAGGAATATCGTGATCAGTTAATGATAGATTATGGTAAAGAGTATCCAGAATTTGGTTTTGAAAAACATATGGGATATGGTACCAAATTACATTTGGCAGCTTTGGCTGAATTTGGTTATACTCCTATTCACCGTCAATCGTTTTCACCTGTAGCTCAAACGCTTAAAATTTATAAAAAATGATTCTATTCATCCATGCGTATTTACTTATTAAGGAGAGTGAATACACATGGATTTATCTATTAAAGAGCAAATGATTGGTTTGATATATTCAGGGGTTAATTATCGATCACAAAAATGCTACTTGTCTTATTTATTTCAAGAACACTTACAACAAGAAGCTTTACCAATAAAAGAGATTTATCAAATTATTAAAATGTTACGGCTTAATCACCAATTCACGGATCAAAAAGTGATTGATTGGCAAGTGGCTGAATTGGCATATTTCAAACAATTAGCAAAATCGACGATTATTTTTGGTGAAGCTCACTATCCACCTCTGTGGTATCAATTGGCGCAACCACCTTTATTGCTCTTTTATCAAGGGGATTTATCTTGTTTAAATCGTCCTTTGGTGTCAATCGTAGGTTCACGGCAGACCACGGAATATGGTCGAATGATGACGGAGTCATTAGTAACTGCTTTTGCCAAAGAAGGTTGGGGTGTAGTTTCGGGCTTGGCGCGTGGTATCGATCGGATTGTGCATGAGACAGCGTTAGCTTATCATTCAAGAAGCACTGTCGCCTTGATTGCTAGTGGCCTTAATCGCACCTATCCGCGTGAACACCAGGCGCTTCAACAAAACTTAGCCAAAAATCATTTAGTGATTTCAGAATATCTACCAGATAGTCCGCCCTTAAAGCATCATTTTATTATGCGCAATCGCTTAATAGCGGGGATTTCACCGATTACTTGTGTGATGGAAGCCGCTCAAAAGAGCGGAAGTTTAATCACTGCTAATTATGCTTTGCAGTGTAATCGTGAAGTATTTGCTTTACCGGGGCGCGTGATTGATAAGCAATCTCAAGGCTGCAATCAATTAATTGCCAGTGGCGCGTATCCTATTTTAAATGTCTCGGAAACAGTGGCTGACATTCGCCAATTATTTAAAAATCAACATTATTTTTAATATTTATATTTGACAACCTGTCTTCTTTCCTATAATATGGTTAACGATTTGAATTAAAAAAATAACGAGTCAGTTTTTGACTATATAATAGAAGGAAAAATTCAAAAAGATTGAAAGAAAGGCAGGTGCGATAATGTCTACCTATAAAAATCTAGTCATTGTCGAGTCGCCAACAAAAGCGAAAACTATTGATCGCTATCTTGGAAAAAATTATAAAGTTGTTGCCAGTAAAGGGCATTTACGCGATCTACCTAAAAGTAAAATGGGAGTTGATATCGAAAATAATTTCGAACCTCATTATATTAGTATTAGGGGACGCGGCGACACGATTAAAGAATTAAGAAAATTGGCGAAAAACTCTGAAAAAGTTTATCTTGCAGCCGACCCGGACCGTGAAGGTGAAGCTATTGCATGGCATTTATGCCACTTATTAAATTTAGATTTAGATGCAGAAAATCGAGTGGTCTTTAACGAAATTACTAAAGATACTGTTAAGGAAGCATTCAAAACGCCACGTAAAATAAATCAAGACTTAGTAGATGCACAACAAGCACGTCGTATTTTAGACCGTGTAGTAGGGTATTCTATTTCACCTTTATTATGGAAGAAAATTAAAGGCGGTCTATCAGCTGGACGTGTACAATCAGCTACTCTAAAAATTATTATCGATCGTGAAAAAGAAATTCGTAATTTCAAACCTGAAGAGTATTGGAAAATTCCAGCAAAATTTAGTAAAGGTCGTCAAAAATTTGAAGCAGAATTTTACGGTATGGATGGTAAGAAGATGGATTTACCAGATGAAGCCGCTGTTCAACAGGTGATGAAACGTTTGGATGAAACAGCACCTTTCAAGGTCACCAATATCGAAGAGAAAGAACGTTTACGTAAATCTTCACCACCCTTTACTACCAGTACCTTACAACAGGAAGCATCTAATCGATTGAATTTTAGAACCAGTAAAACGATGATGGTTGCACAACAATTGTATGAAGGGATTACGATTGGACGCCAAACTGTTGGTTTGATTACTTATATGCGTACCGATTCAACGCGTATCGCACCTTCTGCACAGTCTGCTGCATACGAATTTATTCGTGAGAATTATGGTCCACAATATAATGGTAAATCTAGAGCAACTAAAAACAGTAGTGGAGCCCAAGATGCCCATGAAGCCATTCGACCATCTAATCCAGCAATGACGCCGGACAGCATTAGTGATTCGTTGACTAAAGATCAACTGAGATTGTATTCACTTATTTGGGCACGTTTTATGGCGAGTCAAATGGCTGATGCAGTGTATGATACGATTCGTTGTGATATTGATCAAAACCAAGTTCAATTTAGAGCATCAGGATCACGCATCAAATTTGATGGATTCTTAAAAGTTTATCCAAGTAAAGCGAAAGACAATTACTTACCAGAATTAACTGTCGGTGACGAAGTAAAAGCTGTTGATTTAGAGCCTAAACAACATTTTACTCAACCTCCAGCACGTTATAATGAAGCAAGTTTAATTAAGACTTTAGAAGAAAAAGGCATTGGTCGTCCGTCAACTTATTCACCTACAATCGAAACATTACGCAAGCGTTACTATGTTAAGATGGTTGCGAAACGCTTTGAGCCAACTGAATTGGGTGAGATTGTCAATGATGTGATGTCAGAGTTCTTCCCACAGATAGTCGACACAGACTTTACTGCAGAAATGGAACATGAACTGGATTCCATTGAAGAAGGTAAAGAACAATGGGTCAATGTATTAAGTAAGTTCTATGATGATTTTGAAACGGATTTAACGAAAGCCGAATCAAAAATCGAAAAGATTGAAATCAAAGACGAACCAGCAGGGTATGATTGTCCGGAATGTGGCAATCCAATGGTCGTTAAAATTGGTCGTTATGGTAAATTCCATGCGTGTAGTAACTTCCCAGATTGCCGTCATACCGAAGCCATCGTGAAGAAAGTTGGCGTAAAATGTCCTCTTTGTCACGAAGGTGAAATTATTGAGCGACAATCGAAGAAAAATCGTATCTTCTATGGATGCGATCGTTATCCTGCTTGTGAGTTTGTCTCTTGGGACAAACCAATTGCACGTAACTGTCCAAAATGTGACCACTACCTTGTAGAAAAAACGACTCGTAAAGGTCGCGAAGTAAAATGTAGTAACTGTGATTACCAAGAAGAGGTAGAATCATAATATTAATCAAAAAAGCAGTCAAGCAAATGGAAAATTAATCCATTGGCAGACTGCTTTTTTATGCTATAAAAGGAGTCAAATAATAAACTTGTATTATAGAAAATTAATTTTTTGTTCTTAAATGGGAATATTTGAAAAACAACGCACCTGTTATTTAAATGTTATCTTTGTATCATTAATAATAGCTAGGTTATCGCCATTATTTCATTTATAAAGTGATAGTTTAAGTCAACTATTCGGTCAATGCTTTTTAACTATAATAATCATATGTAACAAATAATGATATTACATGCGTTTTGAATAGCCCTTTGCATATTCCGATGGGCTCATATTAAAAGCTTTGCTGAACGCTCGAGAAAAATATTGAATCGAACCATATCCTAATTCAGTCGCGATTTGTGTAATCGATAAATTAGATTCACGAATTAATTGACGACTTTTTTCTAATCGTTGTTGGTTAATATAACTTTTTGGTGTGGTATGTTCATATTTATTAAACAACTGTTGCAAAGTAGAGCGTGATAGGTTGAATTCATTGACAAGATCACTCACTTTTAAGGCTACGATATCGCTTTGATGGATGTAATCGATTATTTCATTGAATATATCACTTTCATAGCGTTCACGCATAATTGTTGAACTAGATTCGTTGTTATTTTGATGCAATGACTGATGGAGTGCAAAGACGAGATTATCCAATTGATTCCAAACTTTATCGGCACCTAATGGTAAACTCAAGTCCTGATGCAAGACATCATATAACGGAGCTAGATATTCTGTCGCATTGATTAAGTTCTTAATTAATGCTGAGTCGATGCCTTCTGCAGTAAAACGGATCGAATGCGTAAGTGTGCGTTTGTCAGCGTGATGAAATCTTATACTTGGTGTATCTGGTGGTAAAATCATTAAGTGGCCTTTAGTTAAAGTATGAACCGTATGATTAATTTCAATGTTGAATTGTCCCGACTCTACGATAATGATTTCAAAATGAGATTGCTTAACAAATTTTTTGCGGTAGTCTTCTGAGTAAAGCGTACTAACAGTGGATACAATGGTTAACAAATTAAAGGATACAGGTGTTGATTGGGCAGTAAAAATCTTATCTAATTTGATATAAGAAGGTTCTGCTTTGATTTGGGTTGATAGGTTGACAGTCGCACTGGAAGAAAGGCATAAGACATTGAACTCAATCCCTTTTCTTAAAGTGACTTCCGATTCAATTAGATAAGTTTGAAATCGATCTGTTTCGGCTATTTTAATGACTAATAATGTTAAGCCCTTGATGGGAGTGATTTTAACCGGCACTTCAAAATGGAACAGTGTTTGCGTATGATTGGCATTTAAGTTGATTTGACGATGATAGATATATTCCTTAGTTGAAGAGGGATTCTTTGGATTTTCAAAAAAATAAGCGGTATGATCAAACTTTTGATTAGTAAAATACATTCCAATGACCTCCATGAGTTTTTGATAATACTATTATATACTAATAAAGATAAATTATCATCTTTAATTATCTAATTTTGACAATCATTTCTTTGATAAAGACAATTGACCGTATGAGTGGATTATTTATTATTTAAAGAAATCATTAAATTTAAAAATAAATGAGAAACTTTCTCATTTTGTGCTATAATACTCCTATATATTCCATAAGTTTTCGTGAGTGAAATGATGCTTACCAATTTACTTGGATGAATAGACAGAAGATGTAGACCAACGAGGAGGATTTATCATGAATAAAATTAAGAAAGTGCTAATCGCCAATCGTGGAGAGATTGCGATTCGCATTGGACGTGCATGTAAGGAGCTTGGCATTAACACTGTTAGTATTTACTCAAAGGAAGATATTGGCACCTTGCATCGTCAAAATCGGATGAATCTTACTTAATTGGGGAAGATTTAGGTCCTATCGAAGCGTACCTAGATATTGAAGGAATTATTGCCTTAGCAAAAGAAAAATCAGTCGATGCGATACATCCTGGGTATGGATTTTTAAGTGAAAATGAAACTTTTGCTAGAAGATGTCAAGAAGAGGGAATTATTTTTATTGGACCCGAGTTAAGACATTTAGAAATGTTTGGTAATAAAACCCGTGCACGCGAAACAGCGATTAGTGGTGGACTGCCAGTTATTCCAGGAAGTGAGGGTATAATTCAATCTCTTGCAGAAGCTGAAGCGTTTGCGGCAACAACCGGTTACCCATTAATGATTAAAGCAGTCAGTGGTGGTGGCGGCAAAGGAATGCGTATCGTTCATTCGGCTAGTGAATTTGCTGAGAGTTATGAACGAGCAAAGTCTGAAGCTAAGTCATCTTTTGGTGATGATCGCTTATATATAGAAAAATATATTGCCAATCCTAAACATATCGAAGTGCAAATATTAGGGGATCAACACGGCAATGTCATTCATTTATATGAACGAGATTGTTCAATCCAAAGACGCCATCAAAAAGTAGTGGAAGTGGCTCCTTCGTTCGGCTTGCAACCAGAGATGCGTCAAAAATTAACAGATGCTTCCTTGCAATTAATGCAACATGTCGGGTATGTTAATGCGGGTACGGTAGAGTTTTTAGTAGCCGATGATGAATTTTACTTTATTGAGGTCAACCCGCGTGTCCAAGTAGAACATACTATTACTGAATTAGTAACAGGCGTTGATATCGTGAAAACACAAATTCAAATTGCCGATGGTGAAAGTTTATTTGGCGAGGAGATTGGTATTCCACCACAAGACCAAATAGTGACAAGAGGATATGCCATTCAATGTCGTATTACGACTGAAGACCCATTAAATGATTTTGCACCGGATTCTGGCACTATCGTCAGTTATCAATCGCCAGGCGGAACAGGAATTCGTCTAGATGCTGGTGATGCCTTTTCGGGTTCAATGATTACACCGTATTATGATTCGCTTTTAGTCAAAATATCATCTTATGCTATTCATAAAAAAGGTGCGATTGTTAAAATGTCACGTGCATTGGATGAAATTCAAATTTCAGGTGTTAAAACGAATATTCGTTTCCTAGAAAATATTATTCATCATCCTGACTTTATGTTAGGAGACTATCATACTAACTTTATTGCTGAGAAAGTTGAGTTGTTTGACTTTGTTCCTCCACGAGAACGAGGAGTAAAATTACTTAAATATATTGCCAATGTGACTGTCAATGGTTTTCCTGGTATTGAAAAGATAGATAAACCTGATTTTACAAGACGTGAAATACCGACTGTTGAAGGGGTTCGCTCTAGTATTCACCCAGCAAGCTTCAATAAAGCGAGTCGCAACCGATTAAAAACAGTCCCCTCAGCGATACAGCAACCTACTTGGAAGCAACTATTAGATGACAAGGGCCCAAGCGCAGTCTCTAAATTACTATTAGAAGAAAAATCGACACTATTAACCGATACCACTTTACGCGATGCTCATCAGTCCGTTTTAACGACTCGTATGAGAACAACCGATATGTTAAAAGTAGCACCGTACATTAATGCAACGATGAAAGATCATTTCTCACTTGAAATGTGGGGTGGTGCGACCTTTGATGTGGCTTATAATTTCTTAAAAGAAAGTCCATGGGAAAGATTACAGCAATTACGTGAATTAATTCCCGATATTCCATTCCAAATGTTATTGAGAGCCGCTAATGCAGTCGGTTATCAAAATTATCCAGACAATGTCGTTCAACGATTTATTAAAGAAAGTGCGCATGCTGGCATTGATGTTTTTCGTATTTTTGATTCATTAAACTGGGTCGAAGCCATGAAATTACCGATTGAAACGGCCTTGAAAACCGATAAATTTGTCGAAGGAACTTTGTGTTATACAGGAGATATTTTAAATCCAGAGCGTTCTTCTTTATATACATTAGAATATTATGTTAATTTAGCACGCGAACTTGAATCATTAGGCGTTCATGCGATTGCGATTAAAGATATGGCGGGACTATTAAAACCGGAGGCAGCTTATCAATTAGTTAAAGCCTTAAAAGAGGAAGTTGCTTTACCGATTCATCTACATACGCATGATACAGCTGGTAATGGTGTTTTAACTTATTCACGAGCAATTGATGCGGGCGTCGATATTGTTGATACCGCAAATCCAGCTTTAAGTGGTCAAAATTCGCAACCTAATGCCAATTCACTGTACTATGCCCGTCAAGGGACCAACCGACAAATCAAGTTGAATGTGGAAGCTAATGATGTGTTAACTGATTATTGGAAAGTGACACGTCAATATTATCGTCCATTTGAGACCGATTTAACAACAGCTTGGACACCGGTTTATCAATATGAAATGCCTGGTGGCCAATACTCAAATTTAAAGATGCAAGCTGAATCCCTAGGTTTAGGGGACCGCTTTGATGAAGTAAGTGCAATGTATCGTCGAGTGAATTTATTATTTGGGGATATTATTAAAGTAACACCTTCTTCTAAAGTTGTAGGTGATATGGCACTATTTATGGTACAAAATGATTTAGATGAAGCTTCAGTCATTGAAAAAGGGGATAAATTAGACTTTCCTGCTTCAGTTGTTTCCTTCTTTAAAGGCGAAATTGGTCAACCGGCAGGCAAGATGAACGAAGACCTACAAAAGGTTGTTTTAAAAGGAGAAGCTGCTTTCACTCAAAGACCGGGTGAATTGATGACGGAATTTGATTTTGAAGCATTGAGAGAGGACTTATCTAAACGGCTCTATACACCAGTAGACGAACAATTATTATTAAGTGGTGCTTTATATCCAAAAGTGACCCAAGAATTTCTTGATTTTGTTGAAAAATATGGTAAGGTAAGTGTGTTAGAGACACCAACTTTCTTCTATGGGATGAAACCCCATGAAACAATTTCAGTTGAGTTACAACCAGGAAAAACAATCAATATTGAATTGACTTCAATCGGTTCAGTTAAATCAAATGGCTTAAGGACAGTTTACTTTAACTTAAATGGACTATCACAAAAAGTTGAAGTCCATGATTTATCCGCCAAAACGACTGTGGATATTAGACCATTGGCCGACCGTCAAAATGATAACCATATTGCAGCTCAAATGCCCGGAACTGTATTTGCTATTAAAGTTAAAGAAGGCGACCAAGTTGAAGCGGGACAATTATTGATTATTACGGAAGCAATGAAGATGGAGACATCGATTGTTGCGACTAAACCGGGTGTGGTGAAGAAATTGTACATCCAAGAAAAAGATTCAATCAAAGCAGGGGAGTTATTGATTGAATTAGGCTAATAGTATTAAGATAAGAGAGAGAGCATATAGATGAAAAGATTAAGAAACATTTTGTTATTAAGTGCATTAACCTTATTAAATGTCGCTTGTCAAAGTCCAACTAGTAATTCTCAAGCCAATGATGCGCAAACGACTACGGTAAGTGCTCAAGATGCTACGACTACTGTAAGTACTGAAGAAGCGGATGAAGCAAACGCTGATGCTGAAGGGGAGACTCCAACTAAAGAAGGACGTTCAGTGACCATTCGTTCGATCGGTGATATTTTAATTCACGACTGGGTTTACGACAATGCAGCGACAGCTGATGGCTATGACTTTACTCCAATGTTTGAACCAATTAAAAAATATTTAGAAAATGCGGACATCACGACGGCTAATTTAGAGGTGATTGCTGCTGGTGATACTTACCCATTATCTACTTATCCAGCTTTTAATGCCCCTTCGGAAATTATTGATGCATTAAAAACGGTTGGGGTGGATATTGTCAATAATGCTACTAACCACTCAATGGACTTAGGAGCGGAAGGAGCTTATGCTTCAATTGAAGCTTTGAAAGAACGGGATATGCCTTATGTTGGTAGCTATGAAAGTTGGGATGATTATAATAATATGCGCGTTTTAGACGCGAATGGTGTTAAAGTAGGCTTCCTTTCTTATAGTTATGGTGCAAATGGGAATTATATTCCTGAAGATCAAGCCTATCTATTAAGTTTAATTGATACGGATTTAATGCCATTAGAAGTTGAAGCTTTAAATAAAATTTCGGATATTTCAGTGGTGATGATTCACAATGGTGAAGAATATGATACATTACCTTCTGTCTATCAAGCCAATGTCAATAATGTCGTACGTAATGCTGGAGCGAATTTTATTTTAGGTGGTCATCCTCATGTACCACAACCGTTTATTGTTTATAACAAGCATCAAGCCGCGATGTTTTCTCATGGTAACTTCTTATCAGGTCAAGTCGAACAAGAAAACAAAGTAGGGGGAATTGCAGAGTATACCTTTACTGAAGTGGATGGCGAATTTGAAATTAGTAAAATACGTTTTATGCCGACCTATTGTATCGGTGCTCAATTCGAAGATTATTATGTCGTACCATTGGCTGATTGGGAACAATATGGCATTTACAATGGCGATGGTTTGTTTGCTGATTTAGAAGAGCGCATGACCTATTATTCAAACCTAGTTGAAGTGGTTGATTATTTAGACTAAATTTAAAGTAAGTGGCCTTCACCAAAGGCTAAATATAGTTCTCTAGAAAAGTCCCATGATTGTTTTAGATGCTATTTTAAGGATTATTGACTAATAAGATAAGAATTTTACCCTCTAGATTTATTTTATAATTAACGCTAGTAGGTAGGGTGGACCAACGAAGTGGAAATGATTTGATTTTCTACTTCTGGTCCACTCTTTTTTTATATGCTCAAAAGTATTTGGCATTATTTTTACGTACCTATTTCTAGGAGGGTGTACAATGAAAAAATGGCATTTAATTACATTGATAGTATTTTTAATCATGACGATAGTACCGCACACTGTGACAGCACAAGCCGTTGAGTTAGCTCAACCTTACCAATTAATTACTAACTGGGAAGGAGACATCATTAATCAGGAAAATTGTCAAATTTTAATCCAAAACCAGTTTAATCAAAGTGACAATATGAGTGAACTTAATCAATTGATAACAAATTATCAAACAACTTTATCCGAATTAGAAAGCGAATTTAATCGCTTAACCAGTGAAATTGAATCTCTCGAAAACAATGAAAACTATTCGATTACTCAAGCAACCAATACCTTAAATGAAGTCATCGAGGCAACTTATTTAATGCTAGAGACAACCGAACCGGAATTTAATAACTTTACAGAAGCGGAACAATTAAGTTTGGTGGAAATGGATCAAAATGTTATTGAGTGGCAACAATACTTGGCGGGAATTATTCAACAACAAAACGAAGTCATTGCTTCACGATCAATGGTCGAAACACAGTATCATGAGACCTTATATTTATTGGAAGTAGCTCAAAATCAATTAGCTGAAAATCAAATTGCTGATCAACAATTGAATCAATGTCTTCTTTATGCTTATTCTGTGCCTAAGATCAATGCGGAAAGTTTTTTAATTGATCACCAAATGAGTAGTTTAACCGAATATTTAGCTAATTTAGATTTCTATTTATCACAATTAGTACCATATCCTTATTATCAACTACGATTTGAAGACATTTATCAACAATTTACTCAAATTTTAACAATTGAGGAGATAACGCAAACACTTAACTTAAAAGGGAATATTCAGCTAGACGATGATTTGAAGAACGCCTATCAATATCGGGAAGAATTGAGCATTAATGATGTGATTCGCTTTGTCAGCATCGCACAAAATGATGTTTATCAAAGTCAAACCAGTGAAGATTATCTGATAAGATATCAAGAATTATTATTAATTAAAGAAGCACAATTTCTTTATTTTAGTCAAATTAACGCCAATGCATGGCAACTAATCAAAGATCATTTAGCAAATTTTTTAAATCATCAAGGTTATGCAAGTGATGATGCGATTGCTTTAGTACGTCAACTTAACCAGAAATATCAAGTAAAATTGGTCACCTTTAATGAAGCGACTCAAACTTGGCACCCGGTCGAAGCATCAACTACCGGTTATTTAGCAGAATATTATTACCGTGACATCGATTGGCATACGCTTGTAGAAGAAGAAAACCCGAGCGACATTGAAGTGGAAGATAATAATGCAATTACGGAATCATCAAATAATGAAGATACAAAAGAAGATGAATCAACCCATAATATAGTGGACAATTCATCTTACCAAGAGTCACCTTCATTAACTAAGCCATTATCGGGTTCAAGATATTCTGCTAATCGTAGTACGAATACCCAACAGGTACCATCGACAACAAAATCAAGTAATAACACTAATACGCTGGACAATATTAAAGCAAAATTAGCAACCAATCAAAAGACTAACAACAACAAGCAATCAAATTTAAATAAAAACAATACCTCAACAGAGAAATCGAATAATCAATCGTCGCAGAAAAAGACACAATCAAATAATAATCAATCGAGTGAAAAGAATCGTAATAATCAAGCAAGTGAAACAGAAGCCAATAAGACTAACAATCAGCAACAGTCATCCTCCAATGCAAATAAAAATCAAACGGTCCAATTACCAACAACTGGAGAACAACAAAGAGCCATGACTTGGGCATTGATTTTGTTAATGTTAGGTGCTACTTTAATCTTAATTTCAACTATTTATAAACGCAAGCAACGTCAAAAATTGGATGAGATTGATTTAGATGATTAAATAAAATTTTCATCATTTAAACTTTTTCGCTATATTTTTAGTTATGCATAATATTAACTCCAACATAATAATCAGTCCTCATTAAGTGAAATTCCCTTATAACTATGATACAATTTACTCATGTTATGGAGGTAGATAAAATGAATGAAATCGAAACTTATTTAGAACAAATTAAAGTATTTGAGGAAATTTCACCAGTCAAAGGGATTGAATTATTAGAACAAGAGGGGACAATTATTTATATCGGAAGAAAAACTTGTCCATACTGCCGTCGCTTTGTAAATAAATTAAATAAAGTGGCACAGGAGCATCAATATAAAATTTATTTAATAGATTCAGAAAGTGAAGAATATGATTTCAAAGATATTCAATCATTCCGCGAACAATTTAACATTCCGACTGTACCAGGATTTTTAGTTAAACAAGCTTCAGGTGTCGCAGTTCGTTGTGACAGTTCAATGACTGAAAAAGAAATCGTTCAAATGATAGAAGAGAAGTAAAATGAAAAAACTTCTCCTACTTTTAATCCTTTGTACATTTATTATTGGATGTGATAAGAAAGAGGAAGTGGAAACTGATCATTCTACGAGTGAAGCTACTATCGAGATGACTACCCAAACCCTTGAGGATACCTTAGCGGAAATTTCAACAACCTTAGAGGCGACCACTGAAGAAATAATATTAGCTGAAACTACTGAAGAAGTAACAACTGTAGTAGATACTACACCGCTGTCAGATGGTATTTATACCTCAACTGAAATTATTAATTGGAGTAGCCCGGTTAAGCCAGCAGAAAAAGGGCTGAAACGGATTATCAAAATACTGCAAGATAAAAAAGAATATTATGATGCGATTGAATATTTATTTTATGTCGAAAATATTAGACATAACCCGGAAGAGTATCATGTGCGTGTGATTCAAAATTTTTCAGATCAACAAATCGAAGTAGGTAACTTTATCTTACATGGTGAAGATGTGGAAACTCAAAATTAACAGATGGCATAAACAATAAGTAGGTTGAAATTAAAACTAAAGAATTAGGTCTTGGAGCCATATTTTTGTAAGAAGGATTAATAAAATAAATCCAAATATAAATTACATCATAAGTGACCACTCTTTTGTTATAAAAATAGACATTTAAAAAAGACTGAACCGAAAGTATTATTTTGGTTCAGTCTTTTTTGGCTAAATATTTCACAATCTAATTGCGATTAAGAGCACAATCTTTATGTAAGTAAAGGGAATAGTTTAAGAAAAACATTGTGAAATCACCTTATAAGAGTACCACGAATCGCTTCACAATAGGGAAAAAACGTCTAAAAATTTGATAGCGTTTTCATTATTTTGTTATCGTCATCGGCTTCTATCGAAAAAATTTTTATAAAAAATATGTGATTTTTTGCACAAAAGTCTTGACATAACATTGTGAAAAATGTAATATGTAGTTGTAAAGAAGAAACACCTATTGAGGAGGATTTAAAAAATGGCAGAAGTTGTAGAAAAAAACAAACAGCAAATTGCTGAAGAGCATGTCGATGGATTAGTAAAAAAAGCAGTGGTGGCATTAGAAGAATTCCGTCTTTTAGATCAAGAGCAAGTGGATTATATTGTCGCAAAAGCATCTGTTGCTGCATTAGATCAACATGGTGTTTTAGCAAAACACGCTTATGATGAAACAGGACGTGGTGTCTTTGAAGATAAAGCAACTAAAAACTTATTCGCTTGCGAACACGTTGTTAACAATATGCGTCATACTAAAACAGTTGGAATTATCTCAGAAGATGATGTTACAGGATTAACTTTAGTTGCTGAACCAGTCGGAGTTGTTTGTGGAATTACACCTACAACTAACCCAACTTCAACTGCAATCTTTAAATCATTAATCTCATTAAAAACACGTAACCCAATTGTTTTTGCATTTCACCCAGCAGCTCAAGAATCATCTGCACATGCAGCGAAAATTGTTTACGAAGCAGCAGTAGCAGCAGGTGCTCCTGAAAACTGTATTCAATGGATTACTTTACCTTCAATGGAAGCAACCTCTGCTTTAATGAATCATCCAAGCGTTGCAACTATCTTAGCAACAGGTGGTAACGCAATGGTTAAAGCCGCTTACTCTTGTGGTAAACCAGCATTAGGGGTAGGTGCAGGTAACGTACCAGCTTATGTTGAAAAAACAGCTAATGTTAAACAAGCCGCTTATGATATTGTGATGAGTAAATCATTTGATAATGGAATGGTTTGTGCTTCTGAACAAGCAGCCATTATTGATAAAGAAATTTACGATGAATTCTGTGACGAAATGAAGTCTTATCATACTTACTTCGTTAATAAAGATGAAAAAGCTAAATTAGAAGAATTCTGTTTCGGAGCAAAAGCAAATAGTAAAAACTGTGCCGATGCTAAATTAAATGCTGATATCGTTGGTAAACCTGCTACTTGGATTGCAGAACAAGCTGGATTTACTGTTCCAGAAGGAACAAATATTTTAGCAGCAGAAGTTTCAGAAGTAGGACCGAATGAACCTTTAACACGTGAAAAATTATCACCAGTGATTGCTATTCTAAAATCAGAAGATCAAGCAGATGGATTGAAGAAAGCTTGTCAAATGGTTGAGTTCAATGGTTTAGGACACTCAGCTGCTATCCATACTAATGATGAAGATTTAGTAAAAGAATTTGGACGTCAAGTTAAAGCAATTCGTGTTATTTGGAACTCACCTTCAACTTTTGGTGGTATTGGGGACGTTTATAATGCCTTCATTCCTTCATTAACTTTAGGATGTGGTTCTTATGGTGCCAACTCAGTTGGTGATAACGTTAGCGCAATCAATTTACTTAATATCAAAAAAGTGGGGAGACGTAGAAATAATATGCAATGGTTTAAAGTTCCTTCAAAAATCTATTTCGAACGTGATTCAATCCAATATTTACAAAAAATGCGTGATGTTGAAAAAGTATTTATTGTAACTGATGAAATGATGGTTAAATTAGGATTCTTACATAAGATTATCGAACAATTACATTTACGTCGTAATAAAGTGGTTTATCAAGTATTCTCTAACGTAGAACCAGATCCAGATATTTCAACTGTTCGTCGTGGTGCTGATCAAATGAAGAGCTTTGAACCTGATACAATTATTGCTTTAGGTGGGGGTTCTGTAATGGATGCTGCTAAAGTAATGTGGATGTTCTATGAGCAACCAGAAATCGACTTCCGTGACTTAGTACAAAAATTCATGGATATTCGTAAACGTGCTTTCAAATTCCCTGAATTGGGTGAAAAAGCAAAATACGTTGGTATCCCAACAACATCTGGTACGGGTTCAGAAGTGACACCATTTGCGGTTATTTCAGACAAGAAAAATAATATGAAATACCCATTAGCAGACTACTCATTAACACCAACTATTGCAATTATTGACCCTGCATTAGTAATGACAGTGCCAGATTTTGTAACAGCAGATACTGGTATGGACGTGTTAACGCATGCGATTGAAGCTTATACATCATTAATGGCGAATGATTATACTGATGGTTTAGCGTTACAAGCGATTAAGATTGTATTTGAATACTTAGAACGTTCTGTTAAAGAAGCAGACTTTGAATCTCGCGAGAAAATGCATAATGCTTCAACAATGGCTGGTATGGCATTTGCGAATGCATTCTTAGGAATTTCTCACTCAATGGCTCATAAGATTGGTGGATTCTTCCATACTGTCCATGGCCGTACAAATGCGATTCTATTACCGTATGTTATTCGTTACAATGGTACTCGTCCTGCAAAACAAGGTAACTGGCCAAAATATAACTACTATAAAGCAGATGTTCGTTACCAAGATATTGCACGCTTATTAGGACTTAAAGCTGATACACCAGAAGAAGCAGTTGCTAGCTTAGCTCAAGCAGTTTATGACTTAGGTGAACGTTGTGGTATCGAAATGAGTATTAAAGCTCAAGGTGTTGACGAAAAAGAATACATGGCACGTGCAGAAGAAATTGCTTATCTTGCTTATGAAGATCAATGTACACCTGTTAACCCACGTTTAGCATTAGTAAGTGATATGAAAGAAATCATCGAAGATGCTTACTATGGATATAAAGAACGCCCAGGTCGTTTAAAATAATTTAGTTGATAGATAATAATAAGAGCTTTGTGCTGATGCAGAGCACAAAGAACTCTTATTAACACGAAGCACAAAATAATTCGCTTCCTCTTCGTGTTAACTTCAATTGTGGACTAGTTTTTATGGGAGATAATATCTAGTCATTTAGTATCGGAATAGCCAATCGGCTATTCCGTTGTTTTTTTATTGGTAAAGAAAACTGGCCAAGTGTAGCATCGCTTGATTGGCCTATTATTAGTAAAAGGACGCTACAACTTTTAGTATGAACCCACAAGAAATAGGTTATTTATTGTGTGGACCTACTAAATATTTTGTGAGGAAAATGAATGTGGACAAGCGGCAAAAATTTTTCCTTTTTTTGCCCAATCTCTATTACTAAACAAAGCTATTTGAAGTATGTATAATAAGAAGTTTGCAAAGAGGCTGGGCATAAACTTAATAAATTTAGTTAAGATTATTGTTCATTAATT
>NZ_KV805799.1:0-7389 GCF_001811625.1 Globicatella sp. HMSC072A10
TTATTGGACCACTTTTAGATTAGCATTTACAAAAAAACCTTAAATGTAATCTTAACTTTTTAAAAATTAATTAAGAATACTAAATAACATTGATAAGAGGTTGTTATTATGCTATTTTTAATCTGATAGAGGACTTAAAAAAATAGTTTGACCTACTATCTAAACGATATAACATTGAAGGGGGAATGTAGCATAAGTAGAATTGAAAATAAAATTTCATTAATTGGAGTATTTTTTATCAAGTGGATTTTAACACTTTATAGGGTGAAAAAACGTTTACGATCGGATAACAAGATTGTAAACGTGTAAAGTCTATAAAGTTCGAGTTAAAAAACACTGTTTCAAAAGTTAAAATCAACCGAGATGATTTTAATAATGAAACTATTGAACATAAAAGGGAAACTTAAAAAAATAGTGAAACGTTACATAATAATGATAGTGGATGTTTATTAAGTAAAAATATAACATCGACAATCTGTGATACCTTGAATTTCATGGTTATGAAGTTAAAGAGACAAGCTTTTTCAAATAATTTATGGATTGACGGTAATAAATCGTAACCAACTGAAAGAAACTAAAGAAGTTCGTCACAAACATCAAACCTTTAGATTGTTATATCGTTAAGTACTCAAGTCATTTTTCAAAGTGAAAAATATTGACTTAAAAATTCAATGAAGGATTCATAGGAGAGATCCAGAAGTCACAGTAGTTATTTTTGATGAATAGGGAGAAATCATCAAATGAACAGATGAAAGTAAGGAAGGTAAAAATAAAGGAAATGGTTTTTAGCTTAATGACAGTAGTTTTACTAGAAGAATTTAAAAGCAATCATCAAATCACAGTAGGGTTAACTTAAAAATTAGGAATCATTTATTTTTATACTGAAAACCAATTGGTAGTTTGATGACTTTAGACAAGCGAATTTGTCAATGGAAGATTAAACCATAAAATTTGGTAACAATCAGTATACTACTAAGTTAAGAGTCATCTGAAAACAGGCCAGTCGCTCCCTAACTTGATATCTTCGTCAAGGGGAGTCAGTCATAAATCCATTAATAAAAAAATAGCTTACTTATCAATCATGGCGTTTTATCGCAGTTTGAGTAGGATTGATAAGCAAAAAATGGCATATTATATTCTTAATGAATTAAAAGATGGTACTAAATATTATCTTTTTAAAGATAATAACAAACGATTGAAACCTGTTGTTTTATGATAGGTAAACAAATGGGTTTTATTTCAATATTTCAACATATTAAAGTAAGGAGAATGACATGCATAAGCAATATAGATATACATTACGTAAAACCACTCTCGGTTTAGCCAGTGTTGCGATCTCAGCATTTTTAGCGGGACAAGCGCCCACTGTTGATGCGGCCGAAGCAGCTGAGATTATAAATGTTGAAGGAACATTATCGGTAATAGGAGAATCCGAAACAACCGCCCCAGTTTCAGAAGTAGTTCCTGAAGCTAACACTGTAGAAGAAACACCAGCTGAGACACCAGTGGTAGAAGCAGCTTCAAGTGAGGCAACTGAAGCAGACACCAATAATCACTCAGATGAAGCTTCAGCTGAATCAGTAGCCGAAACTGAAACCAATCAAGAAATCAATGTAGTGAATACGCAAGATGTTTCAGAAGTAGCCTCATCTCAACCAATAGTAGAAGCGAGTGTAGCACCAGCTAACGAAGAAAATCGTGAAGCTAATACGGTTGAAGAAACAGTACAAGATGAACTTGCTACCACAATGTCACAACCGAGTGCCACTGATGTTCAAGCGGAATCAGAAAAATTAGATATTTCAGCAGAAGTGGCAGCATCTCAACAAAGAGCAGCAGCAACTTCAGAACCTAACTATGCTGAAGATGAAAAGAATATTAAAAATTATAACGACAATGAACGTTATAAAGAGACTGACCTCCAGCGTGGAGATACAAATCAAGCGCTTCTTAGAACTGATGAGAATGTAGAAAAAGACGGTTTAAAATTTAATTTTAAAAACCCGTCTGAAGAATCGCCAAGTAAGAGAGAATATGGTTATCAAATCACCATCGATAAGAAGACCGGTCAAAGAACCTATACTAAGGTTTATGTAACAGATTCTGGCTTTATACCTGTTGATCCAGGAAGCAAATCAATGATGGGCGAAGGAGATAAGTTAACCACTGAATCTCCGGAGGTAACTTACAAGCCAAATGAAAATGGAGAAATTACAGCTGCAGGACGACAAAGAAACCTTGATTATAATGCCAGTGAAGAAACCCTAAAACATATCAATAACAAGGATAACGACTCTACTTCTTTTGGCTTTAATGATAATTACACTAGAGATAACCCCAATATTAAGTTTTTTGGTGATAGCTTCGTCTTAGGTTACAAGGTCAACCCATGGCCAAATGAAAATGACAAACTTGAAGAGCTCAAGCTGAATAAAAATAACTATGACGCAACGTCTAAATACTTTGTCCAAGGTCAAGAAATTGATACCGGGATCAAGGTAGATAATATTGACGAAAATGCAAAAGAAAGAATAGTAGGACAAGTCTATAATCCTATTACAGGTAAAATTGTATCGGGGGCAAGGGCCTATATTGGTGACAATGGCAATATCCACATTAAGATGCCGGAAGGTGCGCTAAAGAAGGATGAAAATGGTAAGACTGTCATCAATGAAAATTCAATCTTCAATACGCCTGAATTCAAAGGCCTACAAACGTTTGATGTTCAGTTCTTTGCTCGGCCTAGAACAGCTGATGAGTTTAAGACGATAGCAGAAACACCAGATCAATTTGGTGAAGTAGGTGCTTATGTAGAATCAGGTGCCGGTACTGCTGACATCAACCATAAAGGAACGAATGTCACAATCGATAAGCAAGGCATTGACCGCTACGACCATTATAACTTAATCGGTAGCTTTAATTTAAATCTTGACGATACAAGATATTACGACCAAAAATTCGAAGATGGAAATGGTGATGACACAACAAAAGTGACTTCATCAGCGGTAAAACCAGGGGAGCCTTTTAAGGTTGGAATTGTAGAACCAGAAAATTCAGGTGAAACAGACAAATCTGCAGAAGAAATGAATGAAGCAGAAGCTAGGGGAGAAGTCTCTGGTAATTTGATCATGGACTTTATAGAACGCCAAAACAAGGGCAAAGCAGAAGTTGATCAATGGAAGATTGAATTACACAAGGGAGATATCGCAAACTTCACTATTACGCCTCCTAAATCAGCTAAGGCCGGAGACTTTATGGCAATCCCAATTGAGTATACTTATACCAACGGATCAAAAGATGTTCACTGGTTCCATTTTGTTGTTCAAGAATCTGATTACATCAAGCCAGAGTATGAAACCCAGGTAAATTATCCTGCTAAAGAACAAACATCGCCAGCAACCGTAACAGAAGATGGGAAGAGAATTCCACCAAGCAGCTATACTCTTCCTAGTACTCTTGACAAAGACGAGGTTGGCAATCACCTAGTTACAGACGATAGCGGAAATAATTGGACTGTAAAACTTGATCAAAAAACAGGACAAGTGACTGCAAAACCAGTAGATCCTACAGCCTTTAATGGTGGTGAAAAACTTACTGTACCGGTAATAGCTCACTATGTAGACGAACAAAAACCAGGTGAAGACATCATTGAAGAAGTAAATGCTTACTTCGTAATAGAAGAAAAAGCAAATATGACCCCGCGCTACAATGCAAAAGTTGGTCAAGAAGGAGACGAACTATCTTCAGATGTTATCCTAAATACCGAAGATCATTACAACCGAAGACCAGGTAAATACACATTAGACTCTGATACCTACACAGATGATAAGGGCAATGTTTGGAATGTTTCAATCGATGAAACAACAGGTAAGGTAACTGTAACGGTACCAAATGCCGAAGAAGGCAAGACCGTTGACGGAGCTCTACTAAATGTCCCAGTAACTGCCCACTACTATGAAGAAGATGGTAAGCTAGAAGTTGGCACAAAGAATACAGAAGTTCAATTTATGGCTTATGGTACAAATGGTACGGTTGAAAAAAATTCTAGAAATACCTTTTGAAACTAAAGTAGAAAAAGATCCGAAACTTAAAAAAGGTGAAATCAAAGTCATCACTGAAGGTGAAAAAGGATCCAAGAAGGTAACCTACAACATTGAAGATTCAAAAATCACAGATACTAAAGAAGAAAAACTAACAGATCCAATAGATCGTCTTATCTACGTAGGTGAAGGCACAAATGATGGAACTCACAAAATTGAAGAAAAAGTAGAGGTACCATTTGAAGTTGAAGTACAATTTGATGATAGTCTTAAACCAGGGGAACAAAAAGTAACTCAAGAAGGTAAACCAGGAGAAAAAACTAGAGCGACAACTCTAACCATCCAAGATGGTGAAGTTGTAGCTACAAAGACAGACGACTTTAAAATAACAACAGAACCTGTTAAGAAAATTATCAAAGTAGGTAGAAACACTGATGGTGAGATAGTACACAATGAAGTAATCCCATTCGAAACAACAGTTGAAGTTAATAACGAACTAGCAAAAGGTGAATGGCGATATAAAAAAATAGGCGATATTGAACTTAAAGGGAAAGTTGGCAGCAAGAAAACCACTTATACCATTGAAAATTCTGAGGTTTCAGATACTAAAGTAGAAGAAACAAAACCAGAAAATGCTGTTATCGAAGTAGGTGGCAAAGACTTTGAGGGTGTAATAGAACACAAGGAAGAAATACCATTTAAATACAAAGTTGAAGAAGTAGATACCTTGAAAAAAGGTGAATACGAAATTGTAAAACCTGGAACAGTAGGAATTAAGACTACAACCTGGAAGATTGTAAACTCTCAAGTTGATGGAGAACCAACCGTTTCCACTAAAGCAGCAGAAGATGCAATTATCCGCGTTGGAAAGGGGACTCTCGACGGTACTCATAAGATTGAAGAAAAAGTTGAAGTACCATTTGAAACAATTGTAGAATTTGACGACAATCTAAAACCAGGTGAACAAAAAGTAGACATTGAGGGAGCACCAGGTGAAAAGACTAGAACCAATACCCTTACTATTGTTGATGGTGAGGTAACAAATACTGAAGAGGGTACTTTTGAACAAACCAAAGCACCAGTTAATAGAGTCATTAAAGTAGGTAGAAATACTGAAGGTACTCATACTTACGAAGAAAAGATTCCTTTCAAATACGACATTTCATATGACGAAAACTTAAAAGCAGGTGAATATGTCATTGATGTTGAAGGAACTGAAGGTACTAAGAAAACAACCTGGACGATTAAAAACTCTGAAATTGTCGGAGAAGCAAAAGTTGAAATAACTAATCCAGTCAATGCAGTCATTAGAGTTGGTCAAAAAGACTTTACCGGTGAATTTAGTCACGAAGTAAAAGAAGAGATTCCATTTACCGTTAAAGTCATTGAAGATGAAACGCTAGAAGCTGGTAAGAGTGAAGTAGTAACTCAAGGTCAACCAGGAACTAAGACAACTAAATATACTCAAGCTATAAAAAATGGCCAAGCGGATGGAGAGTTAAAATCTGAAGAAACTGCGAAAACTGAGCCGATTGAACATGTCATAAGAGTTGGTAAGAAACCAGCGACAAATTCTATAGAAGAAAATAGTACTGTGCCGGTAGATATTATATATAAATACGATCCTGACATGGAAGTAACGACTGCCAGAAAAGGAGACTTGATTCCTGGGAAAGTTGAGACCGTTGTAACTAATAAATACAATCCAGAAACAGGAAAAATCGAATCTGTTAAAGAGACAGTGGTAACAAATGCTAAGCAAGAAATAATTATCGGCGTGAAACAGCATACCGGTGAATTTAAGTACGACTATAACCAACAAATTCCTTATGAAACTGAGATCATTTTCGACGATACACTCGCTTCAGGCACTATAGCAGTGGATAAACCAGGTGAATTAGGAAATATCAAAAATGAGGTAATTGCTAAATTTGAAAATGGTCAACAAGTGTCTAGTGAAGAAAAAGAACTTGAACGTACAGAACCAGAAAAAAGAATCGTCAGAGTTGGATCTAAAACAGATGGAACACATCAACATAAGGAAGAAATTCCTTTCAAATATACAGTGATATATGATCCCGAAATGAAAGCTGGAACATATGAAGAAGTAACACCTGGTAAAAATGGTGAAAGAGTAACGATTTGGATCATTAATAACTCGAAGATTGTCGGAAAACCAACTACTATTGAAACTAAACCTGTGGATGCCGTTATTAAAGTGGGAAGCAAAGATTTCACCGGTGCGTTTGAAACAAAGAAAACCAAGGCGATTGAGTTTGAAACAGAATACATTGTTGATAATTCACTCGAACCAGGTACAACCGAAGTTGTTCAAAATGGTAAGCTTGGTGAGGAAGAAACAACCATAACTCACACCATTGTGAATGGTCAAGTAACCGAGTCAACAGAAGGGGCGACTCATCAAACGAAAGCTCCAGTTAAGAGAATTGTAAAAGTGGGAGCTGCAAAATCTAATGGCACATATGAATACACTAATACGATTCCGTTTGAAGTAGAGGTTAGAGTAAACCCAGAGCTTAAGAAGGGCGAACACAAAGTTGTTCAAAAAGGTGAAGTCGGGGAAGAAAAATACACAATTACGATAGAAAATTCTAAAGTAACTGAGACTTCTGATGCTGCTATAACAAAATCTCCAGTTAAAGAGATTATTGAAGTTGGTAGCCAAGATTTCACTGGTGAGATTAATTATGTTGATAAGGACCCAATTCCATTTGAAACAGAAGTAACAGTTGACCCAAATCTAAAACCAGGTGAAATTGTCGAAGATCAAAAAGGTGAACTTGGAGAACAAGAAACCAAGATAACTAGAACAATCACCAATGGTGAGGCAAGCGAAGAAAATCGTGGCGTAACCAATGTAATAAAAGATCCTGTTATTCGGAAAATTAGAGTAGGTTCTAAGACAGATGGTCAATACAAAGATGTTGAAACCATTCCATTTGAAATTGAAGTCAGAAAAGACCCATCACTTAAGAAGGGTGAATGGAAATATGCCGAAATTAATGGTGTACAACAAACTGGTGAAAGTGGACTTAAAGAAAGAACCCTTA
This sequence comes from Globicatella sp. HMSC072A10, assembly GCF_001811625.1. Classification (NCBI taxonomy): domain Bacteria; kingdom Bacillati; phylum Bacillota; class Bacilli; order Lactobacillales; family Aerococcaceae; genus Globicatella; species Globicatella sp. HMSC072A10. The sequence continues at coordinate 7,112 of NZ_KV805799.1, forward strand.
TAATTGAGAACTCAAAAGTAACAGATGAATCTGAATTTAAGACAATCAGAGAACCAAAGAAAGCTGTTATTTTAGTTGGTGATGAAGACTTCACAGGTACTTTCGAAACTAAGAAAACTGAAGCTGTTGAATTTGAAACAGAATACAAAGTTAACAATGAATTAAAACCAGGCGAAGTCAAAGTAGTACAAGATGGAGAACTTGGTGAAAAAGAAACACCAGTAACCCACACTATTGAAAATGGGAAAGTTACTAAGTCTGAAAATGGCGAAACTAAA
>NZ_KV805799.1:7489-7836 GCF_001811625.1 Globicatella sp. HMSC072A10
ACTAAGTCTGAAAATGGCGAAACTAAACAAACCAAAGCTCCAGTTAAGCGAATAGTTGAAGTGGGTCCAGGCACAACGGATGGTACTCACACATACACAAGCAAGAAACCATTTGAAGTAGAGGTAAGAGTAAACCCAGAACTTAAGAAGGGTGAGCACAAGGTAGTTCAACAAGGTGTTGAAGGGGAAGAAGAATATACGATTACGATTGAAAACTCAAAAGTAACCAATACTTCAGAACCAAAAGAAACCAAAGCGCCGGTTAACGAAATTATCGAAGTGGGAACTGAAGACTTCACTGGTACGCATGAAACGAAGAAAACCAAGGCGATTGAGTTTGAAACAGA
>NZ_KV805799.1:7936-9494 GCF_001811625.1 Globicatella sp. HMSC072A10
CCAAGGCGATTGAGTTTGAAACAGAATACATTATCGATAATTCACTCGAACCAGGTACAACTGAAGTTATTCAAAATGGTGAACTTGGTGAGGAAGAAACAACCATAACTCACACAATTGTGAATGGCGAAGTTACTAAGTCTGAAAATGGCGAAACTAAACAAACTAAAGCGCCAATTAAACGCATTGTTAAAGTAGGCCCAGCGAAGACGGATGGCACTCACACTTACACAAGTAAGAAACCATTTGAAGTTGAGGTAAGAGTAAACCCAGAACTTAAGAAGGGTGAGCACAAGGTAGTTCAACAAGGTGTTGAAGGGGAAGAAGAATATACGATTACGATTGAAAACTCAAAAGTAACCAATACTTCAGAACCAAAAGAAACCAAAGCGCCGGTTAAAGAAATTATTGAAGTTGGTAGCCAAGAATTTGAAGGTGAAGTAAAACACACAGAAGAATTACCATTTGGCTACAAAGTAGAGGAAGTCGACAACCTTCAAAAAGGTGAATACAGAATTGTGAAACCTGGTAAAGTTGGAACAAAAACTACAACTTGGACAATTAAAGACTCTAAAGTCGATGGTGAACCAAAAGAAGAAATCGTTCTATCAGAAGATGCCCTAATCCAAGTAGGTAAGGGAACTTCCGAGGGTACTCATGAAATCAAAGAGAAGAAAGAAATTCCTTTCGAAACTAGAGTTGAGTATGACGATACTCTTGAAGCAGGCCAACGTAAAGAAACTGGAGGAACACCAGGTGAACAAGAAAGAACGAATACTCTTGTAATCAAGGATGGTAAAGTTGTTGAAACCAAAGCAGGCGAATTTAAGACAACGAAAGATCCTGTAGAAAAAGTTATTAAGATCGGTACTAAACCAATTGTGAAAGAAGTAGAAAAACCATTTGAAACAGAGTATATTTATGATGAAAACGTTGAAATGGGCAAAGAAGAAGAAGTAACACCAGGTGAAAATGGAAAAGTTACAATTACTACTTCTTACGATAAAGATCAAGGTAAGCTTGTTACTAAGGAAGAAGCCAAGGATTCAGTTAAGAGAGTCGTTAAAGTTGGTACTAGACCTGTTGTTAAGGAAGAATCAATTCCTAACAATACTCAATACAAACATAATCCTGAGCTTAAAGATGGAGAAATCAAAAAAATTAAGGATGGTACTTCAGGAAAAGTGATCATCACGACTAGTTTCAATAAAGAAACTGGCAAATTTGAAACGAAAGTTGAAAGAACCGAACCTACTGATGCAGTTTATGAATATGGTTCTAAGACTGATGGTAAAGTAACGGTTGAAAATGAAGTTCCTTTCGAAGTAGAAATTATTGAAGATGCAGAAATGGAAGCTGGTAAGTCTGAAACAGTTCAAGAAGGAAAAACTGGTAAAAAAGAAACCACAATTACAATAGAAAATAGTAAAGAAGTTTCTAGGGAAGAAAACATCATAGAAGAATCAGTTAAGAAGATTGTAAAAGTCGGAACTAAATGTAAATGTGAAATCCCACCAGTGAATCCGGAAGACCCTGAGACTCCAGAGCAACCAGAAGA
>NZ_KV805800.1:0-5580 GCF_001811625.1 Globicatella sp. HMSC072A10
GAAAAAATTCTAGCTTAATTTGACAATCAAAATAATATAAAAAACACTTGAATAAATGCTCATATAACTATTGACACAAGAGAAAAACAATAATAAAATAAATATACAACGTATGAATATTTGTTCAATCGTTCAGATGAAATGATTTAAAAAGAGGTGATAATATGACTAAAAAATCTAATTCAATTGAAAGATGTGACTGCAATGTAATTCATGAGGATATTGTAAATCAAGTTAGAGATAAAATGCCTCAAGAAGAAAGCCTTTATGATCTAGCAGAATTATTTAAAGTATTTGGAGATCCAACACGAATCAGGATATTATGGACTTTAAATGAAGCTGAAATGTGTGTTTGTGATATCGCTGTATTACTTAACATGACACAATCAGCAATTTCCCATCAGCTGAGAGTCTTAAAACAAGCTAATTTAGTGAAAAACAAAAAAGAAGGCAAAGCAGTATATTATTCATTAGTTGATGATCATGTAAGAGAAATATTTGACCAAGGTCTAATTCATATCAACGAGAAGTAGTAATGCGGTAGAATAGAATATTTTTTGAAGATATTTGGGCATATATTTAAGTCTTCATTTCAAATGAGCAATGCTTCAAGAAAATTTGAAAAAGACTTGTAGTATTCAAAATAAAATTACAAATAATATTTAGGAGGATTTAATAATGAAAAAGAAATTTATACTTGAAGGTTTAGATTGTGCAAATTGCGCGGCAAAAATGGAAAAGGCTATTAATGAGCTTGATGGAGTGAAAGAAGCTACTGTTAACTTTATGACCACAAAACTCGCTATTGATGGTGAGGATGAAAAAATGCCAACAATAATAGCAGAGGCCGAAAAAATAGTTAAAAAAATCGAACCCGATACAACTATGAAAAAGGCTTAAAGGAGGCGATTTAGTATGAAAAAACGACTATGGCGAATAATTATTGGTGCAGCCGTGTTAGCTACAGCAGTATTGCTTAATTTAAATAACGAATGGTTACAGATTGCTCTCTTTATAATAAGTTACATTATTGTAGGTGGAGATGTTGTAAAAAGAGCTGTAAAAAATATTTTTAAAGGCCAAGTTTTCGATGAAAACTTTTTAATGAGTATTGCAACAATTGGTGCATTTTTTATTGGTGAGTATCCTGAAGGTGTTGCAGTTATGCTGTTTTATCAAGTTGGAGAACTGTTTCAAAGCTATGCAGTTGGCAAGTCGAGAAAGTCAATTGCAAGCCTTATGGATATTCGACCAGATTATGCAAATGTTAAAAAAGGCGATGAACTTGTCAAGGTTGACCCAGATGAAGTACAAATTGGAGATATTATTGTAATTAAAGCAGGAGAAAAAATTCCTCTTGATGGCAAGGTAATTGAGGGAAGTTCAATGATTGATACATCGGCACTAACAGGCGAATCTGTTCCTCGTGAAGTAGAAGTTGGAAGTGATATCCTAAGTGGGTGCATCAACATTAATGGGGTTATTACAGCAGAGGTTACCAAGGAATTTGGAGAATCTACTGTAAGTAAAATTCTTGATTTAGTTGAAAATGCAAGTAGTAAAAAATCCAATTCAGAACAATTTATTACGAAGTTTGCGAGATATTATACACCGGTTGTGGTTATAATTGCAGTTTTTCTAGCTATTATACCGCCTCTTGTTATAGACGGGGCGACTTTTAGTGTTTGGATATATAGAGCACTAGCATTCCTTGTGGTATCCTGTCCGTGTGCTTTAGTTATTTCAATTCCTTTGAGTTTCTTCGGTGGAATAGGTGGAGCCTCAAAAAAAGGTGTTTTAGTCAAGGGTAGTAATTATTTAGAGGCATTAGCAGAAACTGAAATTGTTGTTTTTGATAAAACTGGAACACTAACGAAAGGTGTATTTAATGTACAGGAAATTCATCCAGAAGGAGTTTCCAAAGAAGAGCTACTAGAATTAACTGCACATGCGGAAAGCTATTCCAATCATCCGATTTCACTTTCACTGAAACGTGCATATAGCAAAGAAATAGACAATGGACGTATTTCAGATGTAGAAGAGATATCAGGTCATGGTGTTATTGCAACAGTAGATGGCAAAAAGGTTATGGCAGGAAATATCAAACTTATGAAAAAGATGGATATCCCTTATTTCAAGGGAGAGCTGATCGGTACTGTTGTACATGTTGCTGTTAATAACAAGTATACAGGTTACATTGTAATTTCCGATGAGGTAAAGGAAGATTCAGCACAAGCAATCAAGGAACTTAAGGCAGCTAATATTAAACAAACAGTTATGTTGACAGGTGATAATAAAAGTATTGGTTCAAAAGTTGCTAAAGAGCTTGGTCTTGATAAGGTTTATGCAGAACTGTTGCCAGCAGACAAAGTTGAAAAACTAGAAGAATTATTTTCGCAAAAATCTAAAAAAGGTAAACTTGCCTTTGTTGGAGACGGAATCAATGATGCACCTGTATTAGCTCGTGCAGACATTGGAATAGCAATGGGTGGTTTAGGTTCTGATGCGGCCATTGAAGCTGCTGATGTTGTGATTATGACTGATGAGCCATCGAAAATTGCTACTGCGATGAAGATTTCTAAAAAGACACTAAAAATTGCACATCAAAACATAGTATTTGCAATTGGAATAAAAATAATTGTTCTTATTTTGAGTGCGTTTGGAATAGCTACTATGTGGACAGCTATATTTGCAGATGTAGGTGTAACTATCATTGCAGTATTAAATGCTTTTAGAGCTTTGAATGTAAAGAATCTATAAACTATTTTTCCTATTCACCCCTTGAATGATATCGATAATTGACGATACAATCAAGGGGTATTTTTCAATTCAAAAACTATAAATCTAGAGTTGTCAAACATATGTGACACAAGCAGGTTAATTTCTGGTGTTTCCTTAGTCGTAAATATTCTGAATCTCATCGTTAATCACTGTGTCAAGGAGCAAAGCGTCAGCGTACCTTGACTCAGTGATAAGATGAGATAGACTTTGCGACGACTAAGCAACACTGTTAGAAAAATATGCCTCTATCATTTCGTTGGGACTCATAAACTTTAACTGTTTCCAATGTATATTATTTCCACGGCTCACATACCTTTGATGGCTCTTTATCAAGTGTTTCTCCGATGCAAATACTTGTTTCTCATACCATTTACTATTCTCACGATGATTTCGTTCTACCTTGTCATTCTGCCACGGAGAATAAGGGCGTGTACGTTGATACTTTATCCCTTTGTAATCTAATATCTGTTCAAAGATACTTTTATTATTCGTATTAAGCATCTCATTCGTAAATTCTGATCCATTATCCGTTTGAACTGTGGTTATGTTAAAACCCATTTCCTCTTCTAGTGTTAATAAAAATGTCGCTGTATTTGTGACGCTTTTTTCATCCACAATCTTACATACGCGTCTTCGACTATATTCATCTAGAGCGGTTATCTGATAGTAGCGCTTGCCTTTACTATCAAAACCAATACAACTTTGTGGGACGTATTTTATATCGATTTGAACATTTTGACCGGGATAAGTGACAATATCTGGTTTTCACCGTGATTTAGGGGAGCGTCGTTGTTGAATTTCAGTGACTTTATTCCACCCTTGTTGGCGAATTTTTTTACACATGGATTCATACGTCCGTTGGTAACCTTTCCGCTAACATTGAACATACACTTCAGCGAGCCCCTCATGTCCATAGCTTTGATAAGTACGCTTGATGAGATGTAATTCATCATCCGTGTGTTGTCTTGAATGAGAATGTGGCCGACAACTTAAAGGACGTAAGCTGTCCCAGCTACTATCATAACGATCTCACCAACGTTTTACGTTTTGACGACTTGTTCCGTAACGTCGGGCTGTTGGGGCATTATTGTATTTTTTTATCTTTTTTGTCACATATGTATTATCCTCTAACACGAGCTGAAATTAGATGATTTTCAAACTATACTATTTACCCAACATACTAAATTCAATCCATTCCTTATACTCGATACATACAGAGTTTGTGGCATTGATTGAAAAGATAAAGGAATAAACCTCATAACGACAGGGTTTCTGTGCATTTATGAATCTCTAGAGACCTTGTTTTTGGCTTGAAAAGTAGAAAATTTGATCCACAAGATGATTTGCCGAGGAAAAATGGGTTGGTATGTGGAAACAGGTCGATTGGTGTGATAAGGTGGGAAAATGATAACGGGCAACTGATACAATTTAATAGATTGAAAAGCCTTGATATAGCAGTTTTACTGGGGAGTGAAAGCGGAATATCAGGTTTTTTTTGATAAATGGATGTGAAAATATTTATGTATTGTGGGAGTTTACACACAGCTTGTGAGATAAGGGAGAAAATAGTGTTAAATTGTTAGTACAGCTGTTCAAAGTTTAATTGCTAGAATGATTCATGCAACGATGGTGAAGTGAATAGGCTGACCTTGTATCCTTCTAGCTACAAACTAGTTGCTAGCATTTTAACAGTAGGCCCTTTACCGTTTGAACCAGCAATATAAATAGTGGGAAGACGATTTTCTGGATGGTAAAATGTGTCATCAATTGTTTCATTGACGCTAATCTTAACACTATTTCGCTCACGGGTACTAGGGGTAACGTTGCTTGAAGTGCTTCGTACCGCAATGTATAAGCATCTTTTCATGATTTATTCTTATTAGAAATCGTGTAAATTGTCTTCTAAAAAGTCCTATTGGTAGGATTTAGCTTGGAAATGCAAGTTATAGCGCTTGTATTATTCGCTATTACTTATTCATAGCCAATATAGTTTGGTTAAATTTTTATCTAGCGTAGTGAAGTCTCGCTAACTTTTAATGGTTAGTCATCTCGTTTTGTTTAATTTTCTATAGTTCGTGTTTGAGTTATTCGGTCTTTTAGCCTAACCAAACCCTAATGCGTGAGATATGTCGTCGATTATATTACAATAGAAATAGATAGTTTGAACCTGATTATTATTTTTAAAAGGAGATGTATTATGGGATTATTAGTAGACGGTGTTTGGAAAGACCAATGGTATGATACCAAATCAACAGGTGGTCGTTTTGTACGTAAAGATTCACAATTCAGAAATTGGATTACAAGAGATGGTGCACCAGGTCCGACTGGTGAAGGTGGCTTTAAAGCGGAAGCTGGCCGTTACCATCTATATGTCTCACTAGCATGTCCATGGGCTAGTCGCACTCTAATGATGCGTAAATTAAAAGGTTTAGAAGATATGATTTCAATCTCTATCGTAAACCCAATCATGTTAGAAAACGGTTGGACATTTGCACCAGACCAAGGTGTCATTCCTGATCCAATCTTGAACGCTGATTTCTTATATCAAGTCTATACACATGCTGACTCTGAGTACACTGGTCGAGTAACGGTACCTGTTTTATATGACAAGAAAAAAGACACCATCGTCAACAACGAATCATCTGAAATCATGTTGATGTTAAACTCAGCCTTTGATGAAATTGGTGCTAAAGAAGGCGACTACTATCCAGAAGAATTGCGTGACCAAATCAAAGAAATGGATGACTATGTATATCCCAATATCAATAACGGTGTTTATAAAGCTGGTTTTGCGACAGA
>NZ_KV805800.1:5680-8051 GCF_001811625.1 Globicatella sp. HMSC072A10
TCAAGTGCAATATTAAACATTTAACTGATTTTGAAAATGTATGGCGTTATACACGTGAAATCTACAACATGCCAGGTATTGCTGAAACCGTTGATTTCTACCATATCCAACACCATTACTATGGAAGTCATCCGACAATCAACCCGAACGGTATTATTCCAGCAGGACCTGCAATTAGCTTAGACATTTAGAGATAGAAAATCACCTGGAGAACATTATAGTGACCCTTTCTTTTTACACAATTATATGGACTTTATCAAAATTATCCAAGATAAACTGCAAAAATATATGTAAGACAACAAATACTATGAAATAGCTATTCCACTTATTAGAAAAATGAGTAGAAGCTACGATGAGTATTATCAAAAATTAATAGTAGCAAATGATAAATATATGGAACTCAATAAATAACTTAAAAGTGAGCTGTTTTTTTCTGTTTTAAGATGGACAGATTACAGTGACATTAGCCTCAGAAATCATTGAAATGAGTGATGCGACTGCTCGTAAATTGCTCAGAGGTTTAGTAGATAAAAATGTATTAAGCTGGCATGGGAATTCTAAACGATATCCCAAACAGTATTATACGATTAATCCATAGTAAGGCATCAAAATTCGGAGTAGTTCGGAGTAAGTTCGGAGTAGTTCAGAGTAGTTCGGAGTAGTCCAGAGTCCAGCTTTTTTAGGCGACATTCCAGCTAATATATAAATGAATTTCAAACTAACAGAGAATTTAAATCTTTTTCATGGTAATATGGGAATATTATGTATAAAGGGAGAAGATTGACATGCAAGTGCCAATTCTTTATGAAGATAATCATTTACTCATAGTAGAGAAACCTGTTAATATTCCGGTGCAATCGGATCAAAGTCGTGACAAAGATTTATTAACGATATTAAAAGAAGATATAAAAATTCGCTTTAATAAACCTGGGAATGTTTACTTAGGGCTAGTTCATAGACTGGATCGGCCGGTTGGTGGGGCAATGGTATTCGCCAAAACGTCTAAAGCTGCTTCACGACTATCAGACCAGGTGAGACGCAATTCGATGATGCGTAAATATTATGCAGTCGTTCATGGGAAGCCTTCCAAAGAACAAGGTCAGTTAACTGATTACTTATTAAAAGATACGCGAAAAAATATTGTGTCGATTGTTCCTTCGAATCATAAAAAAGGTAAAAAAGCAGTTCTTAACTATAAAGTCTTAGAAAGTAATGATCAATTGTCTTTACTAGAAGTGCAACTCCAAACGGGACGACCTCATCAAATTCGTGTCCAACTAGCAAGGATGGGCACACCAATCTGGGGTGACCAAAAATACGGCCATAAATTCAGCAAAGTAGGCCAGCAAATTGCCTTATGGGCACAGGAACTTTCATTAGAGCACCCAACTAAGAAAACTGAAGTGAGAGTACAAACCTTGCCAAAACAGGAATTTCCTTGGAATTGTTGGGAAAGTATCCGTCAGATAAGCTGTGGCTAGGATATATTCTTAAAGTTAGCTTTCAAAAAGATTGGTGTCACTGCATGAATCTTTTTGTTATACGAATCTAGCTTTGGTGTTTCATCAGAAAATATTACTTTAAAATTAATTGGGAATTAGCAGAGGACAAATACATAAGTAAATCCAATAAATTCAAAAGCTTTAAAGAAGGCAAAGCTTTCACAATAAAGTGGGCGTCCTCGCAGTGGGAGCCAATCATCATCCCGATATTCAATTATTTTATGGACAGGTGATCGTTGATTTAGAAACTCATGATGGTATGGGGATGGGTTGACAGACAAAGGCGTTAACTTAGCTCAACCCAATGAAGACATTAAATAATAAAGGAGTCAAAGGTATGCAAGTAGTGTTTCATATTAATGAAGAAGAGCGATGGCATATGGTTCTTTCGAATGTAAATAATTTTTTAGCTGAAGAAAGGGATGCTAAAATATCCATTGTTGCGAATGGTCATGCGGTGAATTATTATCTCAATGATGAATTAAGTGATAAGTTTTTGAATCAGGTAGATGTGGTGGCTTGTCAGAATTCTTTAAATAAACATAAGATCAATAAAGACCGCATAAACTCCCTTATACGTGTGGTAGATTCGGGCGTTGTTGAAATCGCTAAGAAACAAATGGCAGGATATGCTTATATTCGTCCATAAATAAGTAAAAAAATTCTGGGTCTCCTTGTTGGGATTGACTCAGAATTTTTATTTTATCAGATCGTTAACTAATGGTTTGATATGCTTGGAATAAAATAAACAAGCTAGTTGCAATTAAAATGAACGCACTCACACCGACAGATAATTTAACTAAGGGACCCGGACTGGCATCTTTAATGACGAGACTGATCAACACCTCCGAGATAGATTCGATGTTGAA
>NZ_KV805800.1:8151-14034 GCF_001811625.1 Globicatella sp. HMSC072A10
GAATAGTAACAATAATCCAATCACTGACATGACGATAAAGAGTGCAAGTCCCCATCTTGTCGCCGACCAGATAGTTTGATTTCGGTCTTTCATTTCAGATTGGGCTTGTCGAATTAGTAAGGTTAAGTTAGTAGGACTTATCACATCATCTCTGCCCTCTGATAAGGTGTAAGAAGGAGTATCGTCCTGATTATCAATTTCTTTATAATTGTAGTCATTAGTTCCAATGCGAATCTGTTGGTCAGCGAGATTCACTCGTGCACCTTGGAATTTTAAGTATTCCTCATTAATCGCGTTGGCAGTGAGATGTTCTGCATTAAACTTAGACCTTTCCATGAGTTGTTGTTCAGATAAGTTCATAAAGTATGGTCCTGTGCTAGTCGTTGGGTTCAAGGACGGGATTTTATCACGGAATCGACTAGGAGGAACGTTGGCGTATACAGCCATATTATCGGAGAGTTTGCTATGAACAGGACGATCGGCTTGGTTTTTCGCAAATCCGACAAAAAATACTGACAGGATAGCAACCACCAATAAACTGAAAGTCAGTTTTCTATTCATTAATATCGCCTCCTAAGCTGTAGATTGTTTGCCCATTTTGTTTAATTGTTATCGGAATCAACATGAGGGATTTTCTTTCTATTAATTGTATTCCAAAATTATAGGCTTGAATCTCAACAGGCTCATCGATATCAAAATCCAGGTCACCTATATAGACTTCATATCGAAAATCCTCATCGCTCTTTGGTTCGATGATCATCCAATTATCAGGAGAATCCAATAAAATGTCTCCTGAAATTTCTAACACCTCTTATGGTAAGGGAGGGCATTAAGTACTTGAATAACCTCTTCTTTATAATGATTTTTTAAGTTGGTATCACTACCAAAAACTTGGTCAACATTTGAATGATCATAGGTAGTTTGGGCAAAGATTTTCTCAACTGGCTTGATTTGAGGGACGGTTGCTTCATGCATCGTTTCTGACTGTATCAAGACTTGGCTGGCTTGGATGTCAGGTACACTTAAGATATAATCTAGCTGAACATCCTCTAGTTTGTATCGGACACGTCGTGACATACTGATAGTATTATCAGTGAAACCTTTGCGCCTAATAACGATATCATCAAGTTTTGTATTACCTGTTTCGATATAGTTGTCAAAGGCAGAATTGATCTCTTTCTCAGTTAAATTAGGGTTCAGTAGCTTCACGAATAGGTGGAAGTAAGATTAAATCATTGGGAGTTGATTCGCTTGAATATCAGGATTATCTTCTTCATAAGCGTGCGTAAACCGTAGCTCAATGGTTTGGTACTATGAAGTTTCTCCACTGAATAGATAGAACTCATTCAACCTTCCTAATTCAACCAATTCAGTCGGATAAAAGTAAACGGTACTTCCCCAGGCACTCAGGTGGCTTTCCGTCAAATCAAAGCCAAAGGTTTGTTGAAGCTCATATAACAAGTTATTGATATACATGCGGTCGACATAGACCGTTGCATCTGAATTGGAATGCTCTGTATATGTTAACTTAAAAGTGAGCCACTATAATAATTGAAAAGTGAGCCACTTTTGATAGAAAATAACCCTATTGAATAATAAATAGGGGGAATATCAGGAGTGATTGCGAAAGGGTAGATGAGAAATCAAATTCCAACGGGGTCAGGCAAGCTAAATTGGACCGGAGACGATATCAACCGAATCATCAACAATGAAAAATATATGGGAGACGCCTTGTTGCAGAAAACTTTCACAGTGGATTGTCTCACGAAGCAGCGAACTGATAACGATGTTACAGTTCCTCAGTATTACATTGAGAATAATCATGAAGCAATTGTTTCTAAGGATATCTTTAATCTAGCCCAGCAAGAAAGAGTCAGGCGAAGTAACCTTTACTCTGGTAAATGAAAGAAGAAGCGGCTTCATCAAGGGAAGCAAGCTTTAACAGGGAAAGTGTTCTGCAGTTACTGTGGCGATATATTCCGACGCATTAAGTGGAGCAGTCGTGGAAGTAAGTCAACTGTCTGGCCTTGAGAAACTCGAGTTAAAAATCATACCCAATGTCCAGCCAGAACAGTCAAGGAAGAAGTCTTGCAGCTAGCCGTTGTTGATGCCTTGAACCAGATGATTGAGGGAAAAGAGGGTTTTTTAAAGCAATTAGAGCATAATATTAGTCAGGTTATGAATCAGACCTATGACCAGACAGTGGAACAAGTGGATGATCTGCTTCATGACTTACAAAAGCAACTCAATCAAGCTGCTAACCAGAAAGAAGATTATGAACGTATTGCGGAACAAATCTATGAACTTAGAGAAAAGAAGCAAGAGCTGATGATTCAAAACGCGATTAATGAAGAAAAGCGGCGACGTTTATCGGACATCAAGGCTTTTTTGAAAACTCAGCACACTCGTCTGGAGGAGTATGGTGAGGGTTTGACGAATCGATTGGTCGAGGGAGTGGTCATTAAGGATGAATGTATTGAAGTCGAGTTGAAGACTAGGGACATAATTAATATTGACAAATAAGAGAGACATTGGGCTATGCAGCATCACTGCATAGCCCAATGTCTCTCTTTTTGCTATAATAGGTTCGAAACCTAAAACTCGCAAAATTATTAGAAGAATTATTTCGCACGTAAGGTAGTTTTTTTCGATAGATTAGGAAAATAAAGCGAATAATTATGAATAAATCGTGCGTGAATCGTGCGTGAATCGTGCAAAAAAATCAAGAAATAAATAAAGAATCCCTTTACAAAGGGCTCTTTTTAGAAATTAATCGTGCGTGAATCGTGCTAAAATATAAAAAACAGAGGTATATAGATGGATAAAAAAAAATTATTAGAGTTAACTGAGGGAAAGAACGTTGAACTAAAAAAAGCAAAAAATAATGTTCCAGACTCATTCTGGGATACTTATTCTGCTTTCGCCAATACTGATGGTGGTCTTGTGGTATTTGGAGTGGATGAGAAAAATAATGAAGTGACTGGAGTAGATGATCCTTATAAACTAAGAGATGATTTGTTTAACTTGCTTAATAACACTCAAAAAGTTAGCGCAAATATTATTGAAGATGAAGATGTTCGAATTATAAATCTAGAGGATGGCACAAATGTCATTTTCGTTCATATCCCAGAAGCACCATATAATTTAAAACCAATTTATCTAAAGAATAACCCCCGGTTAGCATATGAGCGATTGGGTGAAGGCGACAGAAAGCTCTCAACAGAAAAATACAAAGCACTGGTAGTAGGCTCTCATGAAGTAACAGATAATGAGTTACTTAAAAATTATGATATAGGAGATTTAAATGAGGATGATTTAGAAGTTTATAAAAAATTGCTTTTTGATCAAACTAAAAATGAAAAATATCTTGAAATGAGTCATGAAGCAATGTTAATTGAAATTGGAGCTTTACGGAAAGATAGACAAGGCGATGGAAAATATTATATCACTACAGGGGGCCTGTTGTTTTTCGGTAAATTTCATGCGATAACTGATAGATACCCTGGTTTTCAACTTGATTATTTTGAAAAAGAGTCTTCTTTAGTGACAGACTGGGTTGATCGAATCTCTACAGGAGATGCAGCCTTCCCTGAATTAAATGTTTTTAGCTTTCTGAGATTGGCTATAGACAAATTGAAATTATCAATAAAGGATGAGTTTGTGCTGGATGAAAGCACGAAAATGCGATTGCCGTTCAAATCGGATTTGCTGACATCGGTGAGGGAGGCTCTAGTCAATTCATTAATGCATGCTTATTACGATTCCGATACTCCAATTAGAATTAATGCTTATCCGGATTATTATGAATTTATAAATCCCGGAAAGATGAGAATAACTGTTGATGAATTCATTCATGGAGGAAACTCGAATATTAGAAACCATACCATGTCATCTATCATGCGCAGGATTGGAATTTCAGAAAAAGCAGGTAGTGGAGGTCCGCGTATTTTTGATGTTGCATCGAAATATAGATTAAAATTACCAGAAGTAATTAGAGAACAAAATCGAACAGTAGTAAGAATTTGGAAAGTCGATTTGGAAAAAACCTTTGAAACATACCCTGAAGAGCAGCAGAGAATACTGTATTATTTAGTCGAACACCAATCAATTAGTAGAAGTGAGGCTAATGAAAAATTGTCAATGGAAAATCATATGTTTAGAACTACCATTAACGATTTGCTAGAAAAAAATATGATTGATGTTATAGGTAAAGGTCGTTCAACAAGATATGTTTTTAAATTATCATCCCCTGAACAATCTTATGGTATGAAAAGATTATTAAGATTAATAGAAGATAATATAGTGCGCCGAGATTCTGAATAAGTGTTAACCAAACCAAACTCTCACAGCACCTAAATTAATCTATACCTGTACTCGAACGCACTCGGCTGGAAGAGTATGATGAGGCTTTGACGAATCAGTTGGTCAAGGAAGTTGTTATCAATGATAAATGTATTGAAATTGGTCTTTCCAGTATGGAAATAATTAGGATAGAAAAATAACAAAGCGGGAGTATAAATAATTAATTTAAAGGAGGCAAGATATGTCTTTTTAGGATTTTATGAATCTTGTTAATAACATAGTTTTTTGGTAAAATGGTTTTAGAATTTATTCAGATTGGAGTGAAAACTTTTGAGTAATTTAAGTATAGCTGTAGTAAAAGCAAACTTCTCATAAAATAAACTATGAGGAGGAATTAATTTGAATTGTACAAGTATGTTTGTTGTAAAAATTATTCATTGTAGACCTGTTATTTAGTTAACGGCTATAATGAATAGCATTCATTATAGCCTATAGAAAGGACTTATAATGAAAAGACAACAAATTAAATACACACAAAATTTTATTACTGCTAAAGAAGACATTGAAGGCATATTATCCTTAACTAATATCTCACAGAATGATTTATTATATGAGATAGGATCTGGTAAAGGACATTTTACAAAAGAATTATGCAAAATTTGTAAGGAAGTAACTGCCATTGAAATTGATACAAAGATGTGCGAGGCAACTAGAAAAAGAGTTGGAAATCAAAATAATCTTAACATTATTAATGAGAATGTTTTGTCCTATAGTTTCCCTCATGACAAGGATTATAAAATATATGGAAATATACCTTACAACATCAGTACCGATCTTGTAAAAAAGATTGCTTACGAAACCTCGGCAAGCGACAGTTTTTTAATTGTAGAAGAAGGCTTTGCAAAAAGATTATTAGATATGAATCGAGCTTTGGCATTAATCCTTAGAAAAGATTTAGAAATATCAATCGTAAAAAATATTCCGAGAACAATATTTCATCCTAGACCTTGTGTTGACTCTTCACTAATTAGAATGAAAAGACTCAATAATTATATGACATCAAGAGATAGACAAATCTATGAGGATTTTGTGTATAGCTGGGTGAATAAAGATTATCGAAAATTATTTACTAAAAACCAAATTCGAAGAGTTAAACAAAATGTAAAGATTAATGATTTTAGTCAGGTCACATTGGAACAATTTGATAGTATATTTGAGAGTTATCAATTGTTTAATTAAATTTATAGATTATGATTCTTAAGTTTTATCCCTAGTGTTGGCTAGACTATTGATATGTAGACAAACATAAATTCAGGCGGATTGCACAATGAGCAATTTTTAAGACATATTGATGAAAAGAGTGATGTATATTTGAAAAGCTCTACTAATATGAGCTGGATATAATCTTTTTGAAAGATTGATTGAAGAATTAGTTAAACATTAATCTTAACGAAAAATAGGAGAGACATGGAGCTATGCAGTGATTATGCATAGCCTTTGTCTCTCTTTAGTATTATTTTAAAGAAAATTTGTGTCATGTGTCGTATATAAAGTAAGCGTCCTATATCAGAGTATCTTGAT
>NZ_KV805801.1:0-1923 GCF_001811625.1 Globicatella sp. HMSC072A10
AATGATAGATACTCTGTTATGGGACGCTTACAGTTTGAGTGAGGACCTCATTTCCTCTTCGGCAAACACCCCAAAGCAGAGCTCACAGGTTTTCCTGTAAACTCTGCTTTATTTTTTTGATTAGATAGATGATCAAGTTGGGTTTTCCTATCTACGGGCTCTTACTTACTTCAACTAAGGACTATTTAGTAATCCCCCGAACCCCCGATGATTTTAGAGGATATAGAAGATTGAATAGACACTCTTATTTACTAAACACATGAAATTTTTATCATCATTTATGGTACGCATGCCCATTGATAATTCTAAACGCTCGATAAATTTGCTCGACCAACACTAAACGCATCAATTGATGTGGCAAAGTAATGCGCCCGAAACTAACACTCAAATCGGCCCGTTGTTTTAATTCTTCTGCTAGTCCAAGAGACCCACCAATAATAAAGGTCACTTTACTATGACCATAGGTCGCATAGTTTTCCAAGGTATTGGCTAATTCTTCAGAGGTTATTAATTGCCCTTCAATTGCTAAAACAATCACTTTGCGGTTCGCATCTATTCGAGCACTAATCTTCTCGGCTTCTTTACTTAAAACCAACTGGATTTCATTATCACTCATTGACTCAGCAGTAGCTTCATCAGGCACTTCGAATATTTTAACTTGAGCGTAATTTCCTAATCTTTTAATATATTCAGCAATACCCTGTTTCAAATATTTTTCTTTTAATTTACCAACACAAATTATTTCAATATTCATTTGATCACCTTCAATCTTTTCATAATAATCATAGCATTTATTGAAAATATTTTGTATCATTATACTATCGAATGATACATTTGAATGGAGGAAATATTTTGAAACCCACAATTATTGGTGTTTTAGGATTAGGTGTCTTTGGAAGAACTATCGCAAAACAACTTGGCCGTTTTGGCCGTGAGGTAATTGTTGTTGACAAAGACCAACATAACATTGATTTAGTAGCCGATGATGTCACAACAGCCACCATCGGAGACTTTACCGATTATGATTTATTAGAAGATATTGGTATCGCTAATTGTGATGCAGTAGTTGTCGCAACGGGTACTAATTTGGAAAGTGCGGTCCTTGCAGTCATGCACTGTAAACGATTAGGCGTACCTCATATTATTGCCAAAGCACACAGTGCTGTTTTTGAACAAGCCTTAAAAGAATTGGGAGCAACTAAAATTATTTCACCTGAACGTGATTCAGGTAAACGTTTATCTTCTCAACTATTGAGAACTCATATCGGAGAAGTATTGTCACTGGATGATAACACTTCAATCGTTGAATTCTCTGTTCCGGATAAATGGGTCGGCAAATCAATCTTAGCTTTAGAATTACGTAAAAACTACGACATGAACGTCATCGGGTATCGCCCATACAAAGGCGCAAAAATGACTTCAACTTTAAATATTCAAACACCGATTGAAAACGGAATGATTTTTGTGGCGATTACGGATTCGCATCGATTTGAAGAACATGATTATTTAGATCGTATTAATTAAAATCTATTAATCATCAATATTTCCTATTACTAGCCATAAGGTTTTATGTTAAAAATAATATATGATACGCTCATTTTATGATGATTTTTTATTTATCAACAGGAGTTATGCACAGAAATTGTGGATAACTCTTTTTATTGTCAAAAACCTTTATAAAGCTTGATGCATCATTATTTTCATGTTAACGAAATAGTTACTATTTACAAACTAAGCTTATCAACATAGGAATCTAGTTATCAACAGTTTTCTGTGCATAAGTGTGTGGATAGGTGGTGAAATTAATTATAATTTATTTTTGAACTATCATTATAATTGTTTTTTTGGTATACATTGATCATAAATATATAAAAATGACAGGCCAAAGGCCTGAACTGACCCCCTAAAGTTGGACCAAGAAAA
>NZ_KV805802.1:0-7001 GCF_001811625.1 Globicatella sp. HMSC072A10
TCCATTGGTGTTTCACCAAACCAAGTACGTTCATTAACCGGGTTACCAAATGGATCGCTACCGTCTTGGGTCATGGTATGCCAATAAGCAACCGCAAAACGTAAGTGCTCTTTCATTGTTTTACCTAAAACCACTTCTTCTGGGTTATAGTGACGGAAAGCAAATAAATTATTGGTTTCTTTGCCTTCATATTTAATTTGACTAATCTCTGGGAAATAATTCATTTTTCATTCTCCTTCATTAAGATTGACTCGGGTTTGTTTGTGTGCTAAACTAACTTATATATATGAATTGTATCCCTTTTCATAAAAAAAGTCAAATGTTTTTGCGAAAACTTTTGGTCTTTTTTATACTTTTTTCTATGATATAATTATTACACCAATAAATAGGAGATATTTTATGATTTCATCAGTATATAGTATTAGAAATAACAACGAGTCTTTAGTATTAAAAGCCATCATTGAAAATGGCCCTATTTCACGAGCAAGCCTTTCTGAATTAACAACTTTAAACAAAGCTTCTATCTCATCAATTGTCAAAACGCTGATCGAGGAACGCCTTGTTAATGAAACCGGAATCGGTGATGCTAGTTCTATGGGTGGTCGTAAACCAATTTTATTAGAATACAATAGTTCCTCAGGAGGAGTTGTTGCAATCGATATTGGCTACAACTATATCAATGTTCTGGTTACTTTCTTAGATGGAAAAATCATTTTGGAACAACAACTAAGAAAAATTGATATTAACACAAACACCATTAATGACTTATTAACTGACATTTTAGACTACGTTATAGAAAATGTTCCCAAAACAAATAAAGGGATTATCGGATGTGCACTTTCAATTCACGGTATCACGCAAAACAACACGATTAATTTCTCTCCAATTTATGATTTAATTGGAGATGATTTATACCAATTCTTATCAAATAAGTATGACTTCCCATTTTACTTCGAAAATGAAGCAAATTTAGCTGCTTTAGGAGAGTATACTTTCGTTTCACGCGCGGAAGATTTACTATGTATTTCGATTCACGGTGGAATTGGACTAGGTATTATTGAAAATGGGTTACTTCATCATGGCAATGCTGGAAAAGCGGGTGAAATAGGACATTCAATCATTTTCCCTGATGGTAAGGCTTGCCGTTGCGGTAACAAAGGTTGTCTAGAAAAATATGCGTCTCAACAAGCGATTTATGAAAGTGTCGCCGAAACATTTGATATTGATATTAATAAAATAAATTCAGATTATGTAGTTAAAATGTTAACGACAGGTCAAAGGGAAGCACTTTTAGATTTACTTCGAGAAAAAGCCATGTTCTTAAGTTTATGTATTAATAATATTATTCTTTTCCATGACCCAGAAGTTGTTTATATTGACAGTTCATTATATGAAAAAATTCCTGAATTACTGGCATTTATTTATGATTCATTAAATAGTCGTTTCACCGACGGTGTTAAAATAAAAACTTCTGCATTCGAAGGACGCTCTACTTTATTTGGAGGTGTAGCGCTAGTATTACGTAACTTCTTAAATATCCCAGTCTTTAAACTTAGAAATTATCATCAAGAAAACTAAATAATTTCATTAAATAAAACACCTATCAAACTGACTTTTCTCGTCGCTTTGATAGGTGTTTATTTTCATATTCTAATAATCTCCTCGAATATGATTATGCACTTCATTCCAATAAAATTCTTTCAATCGTGTAAGTTCTTCATCTGAATAGTCTTTAGCTTTCAAGACTTCTAGATTACTTTTAACTTGTTTAATGTTTTTAAATCCTGGTATGGCAGCTGTAACGCCCTTTTGTTGAATAACCCACTTTAAAGCGGCGACGGGCATACTAATCCGTTCTTCTTTAACCCATTCTAACTGATTAGCTAATTCAATGCCTTTTTTGAATGGTAAGCTACCAAATGTTTCACCAACATTAAATGCTTCACCGTTTTGATTATAATTACGATGATCATTTTCAGGAAAAACAGAATCAACTGTATATTTACCTGTTAATAAGCCACTCGCTAATGGAACACGAGCTAAGACGCCAATATTTTTTTTTCTGCTAATCTAATCATTTGATCGATGGGCTTTTGTCTAAGCATATTAACAATTACTTGAAGACTACTCGCTTTGGTATTATTTAAGACAAATTCACCTTGTACATCTGTTTCAACACTGACACCATAATAACGTATTAACCCTTCTTTTTGTAATTGTTCTAACACATCAAAGACGGCTAATTGTTCTAATATTTCAGTACTTGGACAGTGAATTTGGTATAAATCTATCGCATCCATACTTAAGTTTTTCAAACTATTTTCGGCATAATTTTTTACTTTTTCATATGTGTAGTTATCTGGGTTAGTGAAATCATCTTTACGTCCAAATTTAGTCGCAATATATATTCTTTCAGTTCGTTCTTTTAAAACTTCGCCTAAAATCTGTTCGCTTTTGCCCATTCCATACACATCAGCAGTATCAAAAAAGTTTACGCCTTGGTTAATAGCATAATGAATTGCTTGCTTAGCATCTTCTACAGATACATTCCCCCATTCACTTCCCATTGCCCATGTACCAAAACTCAGTTCGCTAATTTTCATATCAGTATTGGCAAATTGATTATAATTCATCGAATCATCTCCATAAACAAACTTTTAAGAAAGATCTTTTAACTTAATTCAATTCTTGATATTTGAAGTAATCAATGTAAGATTTCAATCCATATCCTGAATAGTCAATATTAGCCATTCCCACAAACGCTCCTGTAAAGAAGCCTCCGTAGTGCATATTGACATAATCATCTGATAAAATTTTAGCATCTAAAATGATATTAGTTGCTTTCCATTCTTTTCCATCGAATGAATACTCATAGGTATAATGAGTCGTTCTTACCTTACTTCTTAAATAGACATATTCTATATTTTCTGGGATTGCAATTTTATTTTTTGCAAAATAACTTATTAATTGTCCATTATCACTTTGTAATATTTCTAATGATTTACCTGTGTTTTCATCCCAAGTTATCGCAATCATTGACCAATGATTAGAATTATAGTAATTAACCAATCCTGAAAGTTGTTGGAATGTTGTCGGTTCATACTTAATTTTTATTTCAGCATCAAAGTCAAATGCTTGCCATCTTCTTGCAACTAGAGAATTTGTATGTAAATTATTAAATGATCCTCTACCATTCAATACTAAATGACTATCTTTAATTTCTCCCATTTGAGCATCAAATGGTACTCTTACTGTATTGAAGTTGATATCTAGCTCATTCGTATCAAAGTCGTCAAACTGATTATTAACTTGATTTCCTTCGACTTCTTCAGTTACAAAACTTGGCGCTTCGACTTCTAGTGAACCTTGTTTTCCACCAACAATATATGGCCAGTCATTTTCATCCCACTCTACTTTTTGTATCGCTGTTTCACGACCAAGTGTACACCAACCTCGTGGATCTGTGACCGACTCTGTCTTATGGTGCCAAGGTCTACCAGTTAGATGTGCGAAGTACCATTCTCCGGTTTGAGTTTCTACTAAAGATCCATGTCCACATTTTTGTAATGGATTTCTCGGAGAATCAAAAGCAGTTAAGAAAATATCAGGTTGACTTTCGTACTCCCCGTATAGTTCGGTACTTCTTGCCACCACTTGTTGATGTGTATAAACTGTTCCACCTTCAGCACAGAATAAGTAATAGTATTTTCCAATCTTATAAATATGGGGTGCTTCTGTCAGTTTAACTTCTGTCCCCTTCCAAATAATTTTGCTTGTTTCTGGTAATAAACGTTTTTCTTCATGTGAATATTCCGTTAGTTTGATTCCATGAAACGGATGCATATATTCACGATGATCCCATTCCATTTGAACAAGATATTTTTTACCATCTTCATCATGAAATAAAGATGCATCAAAACCAATCCCATTTAATACAATAGGTTCACTCCAAGGTCCCATAATAGAAGGTGATGTAATTAAATAATTGGTTACATCTTTAAATGAACCTTCCACAACTTTTACATCACTATAAACAATCCAAAATAATCCATCTGCATATGAAATATCCGGTGCCCAAACTCCACCAGAATCTGGATTCGCTTTCATGTTTAGCAAATTTGTTACAGATAATGGATGTGTCAATAATTCCCAATTAATTAAATCTTTTGATTGGTGAATTTGTATACCTGGAAACCATTCGAAAGTTGAAGTAGCAATATAGTACGTATCATCTACTCGAATCATTGATGGATCCGGATTAAATCCTTTCAAAATTGGATTTATTATTTTCATTTTTAGATACCTCCGTATAAAATTTTAACTTTCTTATTTGATTATAATATGCTAATAAAGATGTTGGTGAAAACCACCAACATCTTAACTAAGGGGCTAAATTTGTTTAATTGCAGGATATACTTTTTGATATCTTTCATAAACTTCTTGATATTTCGCTACATTGTCGGCATTGGGTTGATAATGCTTGTCATATTTCACAAATTTAGAGATACAATCTTCTACAGAATCCACCACCCCGCTACCAATGGCAGCTAACATCGCTGCACCTACACCTGGTCCTTGCTCTGTTTCTAGTGTAATAATCTCAGCGTTAAATATATCTGCTTGCATTTGCAACCAGTCTTTATTTTTGGCTCCACCACCTACAGATACTAACCGATCAAACTGTTGATTGGAAACATTACTCATAATCATTTGGGCGTCTTTTAGAGAGAAAGTAATCCCTTCTAAAACTGCTCTAGCAAAATGTTTTAATCCATGACGAATATCGATATTGGTAAAACTTCCACGAATTTCACTATCATTATGCGGGGTGCGTTCTCCGGTAATGTAAGGGGTAAATAATAATCCTTCTGAACCTGGTTCAATGTTATCAATACCTTCAAGTAATTCTTCAAATTTTAAATTGCTTGCAAAGGTATTTTTGAACCAGTTTAATGAATTTCCAGCTGCCAAAGTCACTCCCATGGCATAATATAAATCGGGAGCACTATGATTAAACAGATGGACTTTACCTTTATAATCAACATCGGCTGTTGGTTCACTTGCTAGGAACACGCCACTTGTTCCAATTGAAATCATACCTAAACCTTTATCAACTATCCCTGCACCTAAAGCAGCACAGGCATTATCTGCTCCACCGGCATGAACACTCACATCATGAGTAAAGCCATAACGTTCTTTTATGTCAGTTGTAATGGAGGCTACTTTATCGATTGAACGATGCAAAGTTGGTAAAATGGAACGGTTAATATTAAATCGGGTTAAAATATCTTCCGACCAATCCAATTTTTCTATATCCAATAATAGAGTACCTGCAGCATCCGAATAGTCCATTGAATATTCTCCTGTTAGAGTATGAACCAAATAATCTTTTGGTAACATTAAATGCTTCGTTTTCTGCCAATTTTTGAGTTCATTTTCTTGAACCCATAAAATCTTTGGTAACGTGAAACCTTCAAGTGCTATATTTTTAGTAATCGCTAATAACTCCGGTCCAAATTCAGCCATAATGGTTTGACATTGTTTAGTCGTTCTGACATCATTCCATAAAATAGCCGGTCTTATCACTTCGTTATCATGGTCAAGTAAGACTAAACTATGCATTTGACCAGAAAAACTAATGGCAACAAGACGCTCTGAAAAATCATCAACACGATTGTTCAACTCATCCATTACATTAAACATAGCCTCTTTCCAATCCAATGGATTTTGCTCACTATACCCTGGTTTAGGCTGTAATAAAGCATAATTTTGATCAGCGGTGGTAATTAATTCGCCAGATTCATTAAATAATAAACCCTTTAATGACCCTGTTCCTAAGTCAATACCTAAAACATAACTCATCTGTCCCACCTCAACTTTCTAAATTAGAACAATAAATCGTTTAAACGAGACTTCACAACTTCTAAATGACTTGATTCTAAATGGATGTCTTGATTTTCTAGGGCATAAGCTGTTAAGCTTTCTAAATCTTCTGCTCCATCTACAATGCGTTTACCAATTCCTTCAGTATAACTTGCATAGCGGTTTTCACGTAATTCATCTAAGTAACGTGTTTCTTTTAATTTCGCTGCCGCTTTTAAGCCACGTGCATAGGTATCCATTCCGGCAATATGCGCTAATAATAAGTCTTCCATTTTATGTGATGATCGTCTTACTTTCGCATCAAAGTTAATACCACCCGGTGCAATACCACCATTTTCTAGGATCTCATACATGGTAAAGGCCGTATCATACACATTTGTTGGGAATTCATCTGTATCCCAGCCTAATAATAAATCACCTTGGTTGGCATCAATTGATCCTAATGCTTGATAATTACGTGCAACATTTAATTCATGTTCAAAAGTATGACCTGCTAATGTCGCGTGGTTAGCTTCTAAGTTTAATTTGAAGTCTCCTTCTAAACCATATTTTTGAATAAAGGCCATAGTAGTTGCTGCATCAAAGTCATATTGATGTTTTGATGGTTCTTTTGGTTTTGGTTCAATTAAGAATTGTGGTTTATGACCAATTTTTTCGCCATAAGCAATCGCCATTTTGAATAAACGCGCAATATTATCTTGTTCTAATGCCATATCAGTATTTAATAATGACTCGTAGCCTTCACGACCACCCCAGAATACATAGTTTTCGCCACCTAATTTTTTACTGATGTCTAAGCCTTTTTTCACTTGGGCTGCCGCATAAGCAAATACATCTGCATTATTAGATGATGCTGCACCATTGTTATAGCGTGGATGAGAGAACATATTAGCGGTATTCCATAATAATTTAATACCTGTTTCATCCATTTTCTCTTTAATTAAATCGGTAATTTCATCTAAATTTTGGAAGAATTCTTCTAATGAATCCCCTTCTGGTGCAATATCCACATCGTGGAAGCAGAAATATTCTACACCTAATTTTGTTAAGATTTCAAAGAAAGCTTCTACACGATTACGCGCTGTGTCCATTGGTGTTTCACCAAACCAAGTACGTTC
>NZ_KV805803.1:0-2091 GCF_001811625.1 Globicatella sp. HMSC072A10
ACGTACGGTGGTGTGAGAGGTCGACTAATCAATTAATGATTAGTCTCCTACTCGATTGAAAAAAAGGATAAGTATCAAATAATTATATAAAAAATATTGATAAATTGCCTTACTTTGGTATAATTGTATATAAGAAAGCGCTTTATCGTTGGGTGCAAAAATAAATAGAAAGGAATGTAAGGGCATTATTGATTAAATAGAAGTGGGATGCTTGATGTTGATTAGTGACTTTGTGACTAATGGTAAATTTTAAATTAAATAGAGATGAAAAGGAGAATGTGATATGGCAACAATTTCACGGTATGAAACTAGTAAACTTGGCAAAGATAATCCTCAATTTTCAGCTTTAAGATCAACCATCGAGACCGCCTTTTATGGAAATAATGTAGAAGAAGTAAAAACGATTAGTGAGGCTTATGAAAGAGCAGCTGCTTATAAGGGAACGATTGTTTTAGATCAAGAAGTAGCTCATGCTGAAGATTTAGCCTTACCAAAAGGCGCTAAAGTATTGGTTGACAATGGAGGACGTGTAACGGGTCGTACAGCCGCAGCCAGACATCTTTCTGGAACGGGTGAGGATGATAAAAAGCTATTAGGAATTGTCCGCGATGCGTTGTATGCCAATCGTGAGCGTGAATATTTAACCACGACAGCTTATGTCGGACTAGATGAAGATTTTATGGTAAGAGCACGTTTGATGGTACCATCGGAAGAAATTAACAACTTATATTCTTGGTTATTAAATTTCCAATGGGCATCGGACCAAATGACCGCAATGTATGAACGCAGTAAAGTTTATGAAGATGAATCGGATATTTTAATTTATAGCGATCCAAAATGGAGACATCCTGATCATCCAAATGGTTTTGTTTACTTTGATCCAAAATGTAATGTGGTCATTGTCTTAGGTTTACCTTATTTTGGAGAATTGAAAAAAGGAACTTTAACATTAGCTTGGGCGATTGCCCGTCGTCATGGTTATGTATCTTGTCATGGTGGTATGAAAGAAATGATTACCGGCGATAAACCTTATGTAGCAGCTTTCTTTGGGCTATCTGGTACCGGAAAATCGACTTTAACCCATGCCAAACACGAAGATAAATATGAGATTAAAGTGCTTCATGATGATGCGTTTGTTATTTCATTGGATGATTTCTCTTCGATTGCCTTAGAGCCATCTTATTTTGACAAAACGCAAGACTATCCTTATGGACATCCTGAACAAAAATATTTTGTAACTGCTCAAAACGTTGGGGTTAGCTTGAATGAAGCAGGCGAAAAAGTATTAGTTACCGAAGATATTCGCAATAATAATGGTCGTACGGTCAAATCACGTTACTCAACTCCGAATCGGGTGGATAAATTTGATGTGCCAATTAATAGTGTGTTCTGGTTAATGAAAGATGAGACGTTACCACCGGTCGTGAAGATTGAAGGTCCTGAATTGGCGATGATTTTTGGCTTAACTTTAACGACTAAACGTTCAACAGCTGAAAACTTGGTCCCAGGAACCAATATGGAAAAACTGGTTATTGAGCCGTATGCGAATCCATTTAGAGTTTATCCATTACAAGAAGACTGTGATTCATTTGAACAATTATTCAATTCAGGAGAAGTTCATGGCTATATCTTGAATACAGGCTTCTTTATGGACAAGAAAATTACGCCGGCTGTCACTTTGGGAATCATTGAAAGTTTAGTCGAAGAGCGAGCAGAGTTTGTGCCATTTGGACCATTAGAAGAATTAAGTTATATGCCAATTGAAGGGTATGAACCAGATTTTGATAATGAAGCTTATCGCAAATTATTGCATGAGCGTTTAAATGATCGTGCTCAATGGATTAAAGAAATTAGTGCAGAAAAAGAGCCATTAAAAGCAAGCTATTATGAAACTTTAAATGCATTAGTAGAAAAATTAGCAAAATAAAATGGCTGTATAGCTAGATAGATACTGGGTAGGCCAATTGAAAATCATCTGATTTTCAATTGGCCTGCCTTTTTATTTTGAAACGATTAGGGTGATTGCGACAGACAAGGGCGATAAGCACAAAAAATGAGAGGGAGTGGACCAGAAGTAGAAAATCGAATGAT
>NZ_KV805803.1:2191-2439 GCF_001811625.1 Globicatella sp. HMSC072A10
GGACCAGAAGTAGAAAATCGAATGATTTTCGCATCATCTGTTCGCCCTCGCAAAGTTGAAAGTAGACCAAAAGTAGAAAATGAAATGATTTTCGCTTCGTCGGTCCACCCCCGCACAGTTGAGTAGGTCTCAAACAAGTCTTTAAGACGCAGGTTGAGACCACTCAACCACTGCGCTTAAGACGCAGGTTGAGACCACACAACCACTGCGCTTTTAATGTGCGCCCAGCATGGGCGTTAACTTGGCGG
>NZ_KV805804.1:0-699 GCF_001811625.1 Globicatella sp. HMSC072A10
ATTCCGTGACCCACACCATTTGACAAAGAGCCCATATTTTATACTATAGAACAACAAATGACCCCTAACTCATTAGATGTTACTCTAAAGGTTAGGGGTCATTTTATAACCAAAGATTACATTGTCATATTGAGCATGATCTGACAAGTTCATTTTACAATAATCCTATGTTGAACTAATAGATTATCTTAACTATTTCATTCAACATAGGTCTAATTTTGTAGTTGAGGCTGCGCATAAGCTTATAAATTTAGTTAAGGTTATTGTTCCTTAATTAATAGCGCAGTGGTTGAGTGGTCTCAAACTGGCGTCTTTCGACTTGTTTGAGGCCTACTCAAGGCAGGTAGACGAAGCGAAAATTATTCAATTTTCTACTTCTTGCCAACTCCCTAATCAATCAATTGACCCTATTTTAATGGTCTTCTTTTTTGGATTTTTTTGTAATAAGAGAAAATCCTGAAAGTAAAGACATTACGCCAATAGCCAATAATGATTTTGAACTCTCTTCACCTGTTTCAGGTAAGACTTTTGCTTTATTATAATGAATTTCAGTAAATCTTTTCTGTTCTTTCTCGCCTTGAGTCTCAGGATTTTTTGGATTTTCCCCGCCTGGATTTTCAGGGTCTTTCGGATCTTCCTCACCTGGGGTCTCAGGTTCTTCTGGTTCCTCTGGAGTTTCAGGGTCTTCTGGTTGTTCTG
>NZ_KV805805.1:0-4324 GCF_001811625.1 Globicatella sp. HMSC072A10
TTTACAATGTTGTGTCCAAACTTTATTGTATCTGAAGCTCTCTTTCTTTTTTACTTTTTTGTCACATATGTATGATAACCTAACAGAAATAACATCAAAACAAATGGAAAGCGCTTGCTTTTTTGGAAAACTATGATATCATGGAATCATATAAAATAAGTATTGGAAGAATCACTATGAAGAAACGTTTAGGTCTATTAGTGCTTGCTGCTATTATGTTGTCATTACCTATGAATGTTAATGCGGAATCGATTGGTGTCTCTAGTAGTATGGCTCAAGAAACTCGAGTGTCGTTTATACCTAGCTCTGCATATATTTCTACAACACTAAAAAGTTATGCCGGTCCTAGAGTATATGTTCGTCAGATTGTGGGAGATGGACATTATGGTGGTTATGTTCCTTATTTAGGATCGGATGCGTTTGGATTCCATTATTATGGAGGTATGGCTCCTTTGATCGGTGCGAATCCTTATTATGTTGATGTATTGAATAATAATAATTAAGTATATTTTATAAACAATTAATGGAGCAGAGATGATGTAATAATCTGCTCCATTTGTTGATAATAAAAGACTATTCTCTCAAAAAGGAGGCATGGGGATGAAATTATTGGGATTTGACTTAAGACGATTATGGTCTTCTAAAGTGTATATTGTTCTGATTTTATTGAGCATAGGGACAGTGTTTCTATCAACCTTGTATTTAAAATCACACCCCTCACTTGACTATGAAAGAAATAATCATGTCGATTCTTATGAACAATATTTGTTGATGGCTTTGGCGAATACAGAAGAATTTGTTCCTGGTCAGCTCTCAAAAGGGCTACGTCATTATTATAAAATAGTTGATGAACCGCATTATGAGACGAGAGAATCTTTTTTAGGGTATCCAGTCAATTCGTTTAATTTGATAGTGCCATATTTTAAAGAAGCATTCAGCCTTGAACAACGTGAACTAAGTACTGATCAAAAGCAAATGCTTGATTATATTCAGGAAGTCAATAATTATATGGAGCAAAATGATTTAAGTGAACCTCCAACTCCTTTTTTATACAATATCGTAAAATCTGCAGATTTTTTATTTGGATTAATTCCGTTGTTTATCTTTAATATTCTTTTGTTAAAACTACTCGATGATGATTTAAGAGTCAATCATGTGCTACTATCCATTTTACCGCTTTCTGTTAGAAGTGTCCCTTTTTTCAGAAAATTAGCGGTATTTATGTATATATTTTTGTATATTTTATTAAGTATAATGGTCATGTGGTGTTTGTCAGATGATAAATCGTTACATTTGTTTTATCCAACGCGATCAATTATGTCGGAATCAACAATAGTGCCATTATATCAAGCGTTACTTTTTACCATTTTGTTGTTTGTATTGAGATTTTTTTTATTAGCTTCAATTGGGATTCTTTGTTTTATGCGATTAAAACAATTGAATTCCACAATCATTTATCAGACCATTATAACGTTTATTCTGATTTATTTTGGAAATTTTGTCATCAGTCATTCAGGGTCATGGATGCCTTTTGATATTAATCACAAAAATCAAATTTTAGGGAATCTTGAAAGATACTATGTAGGAGGTCGATGGGAGACTTACTTAACGGGAAAACCGATAAGGTTTGAGTATTTGATAGGGTGGTTAGTGATACTATTAATATTATTAATGGTGATTGATTATGTATATCCAATGTATTGTCAAAACTTGGATTCTAAATCGACTAAGCCAACGATGCAATATGAATTTCATACCACCATTTTTTTTGAATTCATTAAAAATTGGAGAGCACATCGGATTTCTCAATTATTAGGAATTTTTTGCGTTATACTACTCCTTTTTGTTGGTCATGGCATAGTGGGCGATTTTTATCGTATAAAAGATCCCTCTATTTCGAAATACACCCATGAAAACTATGGGTTGGCAATTAAATTTTATGAAGATGCTATTAATCAGTTGGAAGAGGAAAAGGCACTACTAGATCCAAATGATAGGAGTGCAATTCAAGCATATCAAGCAACAATTAATGATAGAAAAGAAATTTTAGTTCATTATCAACGTTTATATAATCAATGGATAATTCGAAAAGATGCACTAGAATTAAATGATATTAATCGTTATATTTCTAGTTTTGACTATGAAATGCTACTTTATTTTAATCCTAATAATCACTTTAATATAGTCGATGATACCTTTCGGTTCATGCCGAGGAACAATTATTATGTGGCAGGTGATTTTCCGACTGAATTTGGTTATTCATTAGCAAAAGATCGTTTATTAGAGTTGAAAAAACGTGGTATTGACCCTTTAGGAGGAGAGGCCATTATTTATAATTATCATG
This sequence comes from Globicatella sp. HMSC072A10, assembly GCF_001811625.1. Lineage (NCBI taxonomy): Bacteria > Bacillati > Bacillota > Bacilli > Lactobacillales > Aerococcaceae > Globicatella > Globicatella sp. HMSC072A10. The sequence continues at coordinate 2,345 of NZ_KV805805.1, forward strand.
ACCAACCTCGAGAATTATTAAATCAAATTTCAGATCGGTTGAATTTTCAAGTAGCAGACATCTCATTTTTAGGAGTGCTCTCACGTTTATTTCTAGTTTATCGTATTGATATGTTGATAATTTTCTTCTTGTTGATTGCTGCAATGTCAGATTATGAAGTGGAAGGAGAGCGTGGAAAACATGAGGCTTGGTTATATACCTTACCCTTATCTTCGAAGCGTATTTTTGATAGTAAATTAAAAGCAAGTCTTGCCACTGCTTCTATTTTGATCAGCTGTGTCATTATTCTATCTTTACTAGTAGGAATAGGATTTCAAAAATTTGGTTACATTAATTATCCAATGGTTTATTTTACAAAAGGTAATAATTATGAATGGATGGACTTATGGAAAGTAATGGGAATGATCGTTATTATTTTTTACTTAATCGTTTGTTTATTAAGTATTATTAATTTAATTATTTCTCAATGGGCTAGGACAATCGTCATAAAATCTTCAGTTTTAATTTTTCTAATGATATTTTTTTATCGAATGAGTTTGACTTCATCTGTTGGCAGATATTCTCCTTTCGCTTATTTAAACATAGCAGATGTAGTGGATGGATCTGTTTTTACTCGTTATTTAGGCCATGAAAGTTCTTTTATTTGGCCAATTTTTATTTTAGTTTTTTGGAATTTGGTATTCTATGCGCTAGGGATTATCCTAGTTACTAAAGTTGAGAGGAGAGAGCTTAAATGATAGTGAACATCAAACACTTGAATAAAACTTATGGTGAAAAAAAGGTGCTTGATAATATATCAATGACTATTATAAATCCTGGGATTTATGCAATTGTTGGTCCAAATGGGACAGGGAAATCCACGCTATTAAATTCAATGGTCAATCTTATCACCATCGATGACGGAGAAATTGAATTAGTTGGTAAATCTCATAAGGATAGAAAGGTTTTTCATTCCGTGTCTTTTTTAAAAGATCATACGGTTCTTTATCCGTATCTAACAGGACGAGACCATATCAATTTTGCCACTTCAGTATATGGTTCAAACAAAAGGTTTGTCGAAGATATGATTGATAAGTTTAATTTAGAAGGATTTTTAGATCAAAAAATTGAGACGTACTCTCTAGGGATGCGACAAATTTTACTTATTGCGCTCGCCATTCTCAATGATGGGGAATTAATTATATTGGATGAACCATTAAATGGTTTAGATCCAAGCAGAATTTTTGAAATGCGAGAATTATTTAGAGAGTTAGCTAGAAAAGGAAAAACAATACTTTTGTCCTCTCACAATCTTTCAGAGATTGAAGCCGTTACGAACAAAGTATTTTTTCTTAAAGAAGGCAAACTAATTTATCATGAACTTGATGCAAAGCACGGGGAAAAACTTGAAAATATCTATAAATCCTATTATTTAGAAAAAAACAAAAAAGATGCGTTTATTGATAAACATCTATATTCTGAAATTGAATAAAACAAACGAAAAACATTCTATAATGTGATGCCATTTTAAAAATATCCCGAATTGTCAAGTTAAGTGTAACACGGGTCAATCTGATACTCTAGAGTTGTCAAACATTTGTGACACAAATAGGTTGCTTATTTGGGCCGCCCTAGTCTTACTAATCATTCATCAATTTTATGAGGAGGGTCAAGGAGAAAAGCGAAGCGAACCTTGAGGCTCCTCTTAAAATGGATACACTATCCTATGTCTAGGCGTCCTGATTACTTTTATATGCTTTTATGATCTCAATTGGACTTTTAAACTGAAGTGCCTTGCGATGAATATTGTTGCCTCGATTAACATACCGCTGATGAGCTGTAATTAGTTCTTCCTCCGAATTGAATTGACGCTGATAGAACCGTTCACTATCTTCTCGATGACTTCGCTCTACAATCCCATTCTGCCATGGTGAATAAGGTCTAGTTTTTCGATACGTAATCCCCTTATTTTGTAAGCGTCCTATAACAGAGTATCTATCA
>NZ_KV805806.1:0-11445 GCF_001811625.1 Globicatella sp. HMSC072A10
TCTCTCTGGTCCAACTATTTGGGGTCACTCTAATTTCGGTTCAGGTGCTTTTTAAGCAATAGTATATTTGTGTGAAAGGAAGAATATGCCCTTTATGGATTTTAATTGTTTAGTGTATATATTTACTTCGATGCTGCGTATAGGTGGGCTTGAGAGCGTGGAATAATCAGAATTACAAAAAAACCACCCTTTAAAAGGATGGTTGAAAATTCATTATTTTACTAATTTTGCTAAACGTGACTTATCACGAGCTGCTTTATTTTTGTGGATTAAACCTTTAGTAGCTGCGCTATCAATTTCTTTAGCCGCTAATTTGAATAATTCTTCTAAATTACCTTCGCCAGATTCTACAGCTGCACGGAATCTTTTGATTGCTGTACGCATACCTGATACGTGAGCAGTGTTACGAGCAGTTACAGATTTTGTTTGACGGATACGTTTGATTGCTGATGGAGTATTTGCCATGTCTCGGTCACCTCTTTCTTCTCTTATTGGTGTGTAAGCCAATTATGACTTAGTCAACTTCCTTATTATACATGATAACTATTATACCTTGCAACTATATAATCAAAAAATCTTTAATTTAACTGTAAATTTTTTTGTGAAATGAAGCTAATTTACATGAAAAGTCTCTTCTAACTTTCATTTTGAAACTAATTTATTTAGAATCATTCAATTTGCCACACCTTATGAATAAAGGTACAATAGAAGCGAATTGAAAGGATTAGAGGTGTCCAAAATGGATCAATTTAAATTAGTATCTCAATACCAGCCGAGTGGAGATCAACCGACGGCTATTAAACAATTAGTAGAAGGTTTGAATGAAGGCAAACGTGACCAAGTGCTCTTAGGAGCTACTGGTACCGGAAAAACATTTACGATTGCGAATGTGATTAAAGAGGTCAACCGTCCTACTTTAGTGTTGGCTCACAATAAAACGTTAGCTGGCCAATTATATTCTGAATTGTTAGAATTTTTCCCTGAAAACTCAGTGGAATATTTTGTTTCTTACTATGATTATTATCAACCAGAGGCCTATGTCCCTGCTTCCGATACTTATATCGAGAAAGAGTCGAGTGTCAATGATGAAATTGACCGTCTACGTCACTCAGCTTCTTCGGCATTATTAGAAGGTCGTGATGTGATTGTGGTGGCATCTGTTTCTTGTATTTATGGATTAGTCGATCCTAAAAACTATCGTGAACATGTATTATCGATTCGTCAAGGTCAAGAAATCAGTCGAAATGCCGTCTTAAATCGTCTAGTCGAAATGCAGTTCGTCCGTAATGATATTGATTTTCAACGGGGAACCTTTCGTGTGCGTGGCGATGTACTGGAAATTTTTATGGCTTCACGAGAATCAGAAGTTATCCGAGTGGAATTTTTTGGCGATGAAATTGATCGTATTCGTGAAGTGGATGTTTTAACCGGTGAAATTCGTCGAGACTTAGAACATTATCCTATCTATCCGGCGACTCACTTTGTGGCGAATGAAGATCAGATAACCCGGGCAGTCGAAAGCATACGTCAAGAATTAGAGGAACGTTTAGAAGAATTACGCAGTGAACATAAATTATTAGAAGCGCAACGTTTAGAACAACGAACGAACTATGATATCGAAATGTTATTAGAAATGGGTTATTGTAGTGGGATTGAGAATTATTCACGTCATATGGACGGTCGTGCGCCAGGTCAAGCACCGTATACTTTATTAGACTTTTTCCCAGATGATTATTTAGTGGTAGTTGATGAGTCTCACATTACGATGTCGCAATTAAGAGGGATGTATAATGGGGACCGTGCGCGTAAACAACAATTAGTCGATTATGGTTTCCGTCTACCGAGTGCGATTGATAACCGTCCATTACGCTTAGAAGAATTTGAAGAACGAGTCAATCAAATCATCTATGTATCAGCAACGCCAGGCCCTTATGAATTAGAACATACAAATGGCGAATATGCTGAGCAAATTATTCGTCCGACTGGCTTACTGGACCCATTAGTGGAAGTTCGTCCGATTAATGGTCAAATTGATGATTTAGTGGGCGAAATTAATAAAAGGGTTGAGAGAAATGAACGAGTATTTATTACGACATTAACGAAAAAAATGTCCGAGGACTTAACCGATTATTTAAAAGAACTCGATATCAAAGTCAAGTATTTACATAGTGACATTGTTACCTTGGAACGTACAGAAATTATTCGTGATTTACGACTAGGTGTCTTTGATGTTTTAGTAGGGATTAACTTACTACGTGAAGGTTTAGACGTTCCGGAAGTATCTCTCGTGGCGATTTTAGATGCAGATAAGGAAGGATTCCTACGTAGTGAACGTTCGTTAGTGCAAACGATTGGTCGAGCGGCTCGTAATGAGAATGGTCAAGTGATCATGTATGCGGATGTGATCACTCAATCGATGAAAAATGCGATTGATGAAACCAACCGCCGTCGTGGAATTCAAATGGCTTATAATGAAGAACATGGTATTGTGCCGAAAACGATTAAGAAAGAAGTTCGCGACTTAATTCGGATTACGCATGATGTCCAAGGCGAAGAACGTGAAGAAAACTTATTGGTACAGTTTAAAAATCTTTCAAAAATGCAACGAGAAGAAGAGTTGGAGCGCCTAACAATGGAGATGAAAGAGCATGCCAAAAATATGAATTTCGAAGCAGCTGCCGAGTTGCGTGATATTATTATGGAATTAAAAGCCGCTTATGGGCATAAGTTAAATAAATAAAAGCCAGTGAACGAACAAAAAGACACTCACTTGAATAGCATGCGAGTGTAGGTTATTTTAAAGCTTGTGTGCTGTAGTCATAACAAGACAAATGATTATGATGCGGATGGTATCAGTTAGTTGAGTACCACCTGAATGGATTAGTATCAGTTTTAATCGTTGTCCTCTGCCTAAAGGCACGAAAAGTATTAAGGATACATATATCACTGACGATAGTCCAATCGTTGTATGTTGGCTGAAATTACGAAAATTGTTAAGGATTCATATATGGCCTACGAGAGGAAATTAGTTGTATGTGGGCTGAAGTTATGCAAATTGTTGAGGATACATATATCGCCGATGGTTGGCCAATCGTTGTCTTCTGACTAATGTCACGAAAATTGTTAAGGATTCATGTATCGTCGGCGACAGGCAAAAGTTATCTTCTGCCTAAGTCAGAAAACGTGTTAGAGTGATAAAGAGTCAAAACCATCAGCTTTTTGAATTAATATTATCTCTCAAAAAGTAAGCATATTAAGGCAATAAAGTTTATGTTATGAATTTTCGCTAAATTTGACTAAAGTGTGAATTTAAAAAGACCTTTTATTAAGTAGTTAGACTTTACAGTGAAATTCATTGAATAAGCTATTTTCCTGTGATATTATAGGCACATAGTTAGAAAGGTAGGGATTTGTTCATGATTTCTATCATTAAGTGATCAAGTTTATGGAGGTCCTAAAATGAAAAAATTAAGTAAATATTTATTAATCTCAGCGTTGACCTTAGGATTAGTGAATCCGGTTTTCGCGCAAGAGGAAACAACGACCGAAGAAGAGGTCCCAACTGAAGCAGTGAGTGATACAACGGTTGAGGAAACAATTGCTGAAACGGTATCTGATGGTTTAGATGAAACCGAAGATGTGACAGATGAAATGACCGAAGCTACGGCTCAGTATGTGATTGTCAATAGTTCAACACGCAAGTTTGTCTTTGATAATGAAGAAGTAGCACCTCAACCTTGGGAACAAGTGAAAGATGCTGCTGCCGCAACTGAAGCGGAAGATGGCTTAAAAGATATGAATATCGAATGGGGACGTTTAAATACGGACTTATATAGTGGTGATGAAGTACTATACGAAGCGGGGACACCTGTTTTCCGTGTGGTCAACCATGATACGAAAAACACTAGTGATTTTGCTGTTTTTGGTACGATTACATACCCAGGTGCTGAAACTTATGGGCATGTAGCTGCACAATATGTTGACTCTGAAGGCTATACCTATGTGGAAGATGCTGGCACTGAATCAGTAGATGTCTTTACTCAAGCAGAAGCTTTTAAATCAGCAATTTTAGAAAATGCTACCGAACGTTTGAATCCAACTTTAGATGACGAATTACCACCATTAACAGAGCAACCATTATTTACTGAAAATGCTGAAGGTGTGTTCGAATTAACTCCAAATGCAGACGAAGAGACAACTGCTGAAGGTGAAGAAACGACAGACACAACTGCTGAAGGCGACGAATCAACAGAAGAATCTGAAGACACAACAGCTGAAGGTGATGAATCAACAGAGGAATCTGAAGAAACAACAGCTGAAGGTGATGAAACCTCAGAAACAACTGAAGAAACAAGTTCTGAAACGTCTGACGAAAGCGAAACAACAGCATCTGAAGAACAAACTCATGAAGTTGTCGAAGGCGATACTTTAAATAAGATTGCTGAAAAATATGGCGTAACAGTAGAAGCGTTAAAAGCCGCTAATAATTTGACTGATGATAATATTTTTGTTGGTCAAACACTTAACATTCCGGCAAAAGGTGGAAATGAAGACACTCCTACTACTGCAGAAGAAACACCAACTCAAACTGAAACAACTACTTTAGCAGTCTCACAAGAAACTTCTGTCATCACCACTACAACGAAGGATGGCAAATCTTTACCACAAACAGGTGAAAGAAACGCTACAATTGTAATCGTGGGGGCTTTAGTTTTAGCAGGATTAGGTGTCGCTTTAATTACCTTTAATAAGAAAAAAGATAATAAATAATCATTAAGTCTCTCTTTCAACAACCAAAAGGTCGATACTTTTGGTTGTTTTTTGCATTTTGATATGTGAGATGAAGAGTTAAGTTTACTTTCAATAATAGATGATTCCGCAAAGTCATGTGTGAACCATAGGTGATTATCATCGAAGTCCCATTGCTTTTCATCCAACAAAAAAATCCCTAGTACTTTTTGAAAGAGTACTGGGGATTTAATATTTATTAAGACAATGAGTATAAAAAATCACGGGCTCACCTTCTTAATATTTACGTCTAAATTAACGAGTAGATTTTAAAATAAATGAAACAACCAGAATGAGAATAATCGCTCCTAATATGGTTGGAATTATTGCAAAGCCGGCAACTTGTGGTCCAAAGTTAGAGAATAAATTACCACCGATCATTGAACCTAAAATTCCCGCAACAACGTTACCAATGACACCACCTGGTAAATCTTTTCCTAAAATTAAGCCAGCCAACCATCCTAAGATTCCGCCGACAACTAATTGAATAATTAATGCCATTATCATTACCTCCTAAAATATTGATATAAACTGAATATTATTTAGTTTATACTTATATCTTATCCGAAAAAGAGAGGCAAATGCAAATATTTTGACTTGGTTAATTAATCAAAGGTTATAACAAAACTTTTATAGTAAGGCTAAGGTCAATCTTTTGTTATTAATACGTTTCCATGCTATAATAGTTATTGTAAAGTTAATTAGATTTATAAAGTCTAGTGGTAATAAATCAAGCAAAACAGAGATGATCAGAAGGGTGTGAAATGACCTTCTAAATATATTTGACGAGGAGTGAATGATATGGGTAAATTTAAAAAAGGATTAGGTTTTGGTGTCGCAATTGTAGGTGCTTACTTATTAGCAGAAAAGTTTTATCCAAAACAAACCGAACATTATAAAGATGAAGTTAGCAAACGATTCTTAGAAGCTAAAGATGAATTCAATGTATTAAAAGATAGAACAATTGAGCAAGGTCAAGATTTTGCTAGTGTTGCTGGTCTTGCATCTGATGAAACGAGAGAAAACTTGGCACATGCGCAAAAAGATGTGGTTAAATCATTAAAAGAATTATCAGGTAAAGTAGGTAAAGTTGTTTCAGATACTAAAAATAATCTGACAGACTTAGATGATAATGATAAAGTTGTTGATACTTTAGTTAAAGGTGTTACCCAAGTTAAAGATGAATTAACGAATTCATTTGATGAAATCTTAAGTAGCTTTAGTACCTTAAAAGATGGGGTAAAAGAAACAACGGATGCGGCAATTGAGCTTTCAGAAGAAGTTGTGAGTGAGTAATTGAATAGGAGTCAGTTCATTATCAATAGGATTGACTGAATGGATAGGGCTGGGGATACTTTGATTAGTTTTCTTAGCCTTTTTTCATTCCTTGATTATAATGAATGTCTAATATTTAGTATATAGGTGGGTTTGGGAGAACCTAGGGAACCAAACCTACTTTTTTTATGTTTTAAGTAAATCTTTATATAAATGGCAACATTTTAAAAGTATTTTTTGTTATTATATAATAAGAATATATTTGATAAGTTTGAGTGGGTGAGAGAAATGAGTAAGAAGAAGCGAATACTTAGCTATGATGGGATTAAAGGGATATCGATTATTGCGATTATACTTTATCATCTTTTCCCTAGCTATTTACCGGGTGGTTTTTTAACCGTTAATACCTTTTTAGCATTGGGAGGCTATTTCTTTACTTATAAAGTGGAGCAAATAGAGTTTAATCATGCGCAACGCGATTGGGCATCAATATGGCATTATTTTAAAAATACTTTAGCAAGAATCTTTTTCCCATTGCTATGGATGATGGGGTCAGTCGTGATTGGATTATTAATCTTTGATCGTACGCAATTATTATCGATTCGCGATGATTTATTTTCAGGTTTATTTCTCTATAATAATTTGTATCAAATTTCTGCTGATAAATCTTATTTTGTTCGGATGACCGAAGCGTCTTTATTTACTCACTTATGGTATAACAGTTTATACATTCAATCGTTTATTTTAGCGATGGTAGGGGTCCTCATTACTAAAATTTTAAATCTTAAAGGGGCCGTTAAAGCAATTATCTGGTCTTTAATTGCTGGTGTGAGCCATTTTGCTCTATTATGGCTTTATGAGCCGGGTCAAGATCCTTCACGTGTTTACTATGGAATCGATACACGTTTTTCATCGTTTGTACTGGGGATAATGACGGCCTATATGATTCCTGTCCTATTAAATCTATTTTATAAAGTTAAAGCCAAAAAATTATTATATTACATTATCGGTATTATCAGTTTAATCGGTTTTGTTGGCATGCCATTTTTTGTTAAAGACCAACAACCTGAAACCTATTATTTCTTTATGCCATTGTATTCAGTTTTAAGTATGTTACTGATCTTTTCGATTACAGTTGGGGTGCCATTAGTGCGCAAGGTCTTTGAAATTCAGCCATTGCCTTGGATTGGACGTCGGTCTTATTCTTATTACTTATGGTATTATCCGGTAATTGTTTTATGGTTCAAACTACAACGTCAATTTGATGGACGAATGTATTGGCTTTATCTATCGATTGCGATTTCTTTAGCGTTGGTTAGTGAATTGACTTATCAATTGATTGAGCGTCAACGTTTGATACTGCCTTTTACAACTAGTTTTAATTGGAAAACAGATTGGCATGATTTTCAATTAAATAATCGTAGTTTATGGTTAGCGCCAGTTGGCCTGTTATTATTCGTGATAATGGGAGCGGGTTGGGTGATGTCGCGCAATGATAAACCTTTGACGCAGTTCCAATTAGAGTATCAATTAAAGCAAGTTCAACCAAGTTTATTTGAGATTGCTGACAAAGATGAGCGTGCGATTCATAAAGTAAAAACGAAAGTTGATCAGTTGGAAAAAGAGTTAGATATCGCATTGATTTCAAACATTGAGACGGAAAACTTCTTTGATATCGCCAAAAAGGCTTTAGTTCAAACGTCAGGTGTGGGAGCAGAAGTCACTCAAATTACGAATGACAATGCTGATATTATTAATGAAATCAATGCCCTTGATCCTGAGTTAGCAGCATTAGTACCAGATGAAGTGAAATTGTTTGCTTCGAAGATTCGCGTCAGTTTCTTCGGTGATTCGCTGATTTTACTATCGGCTCCTAATGCGTTAAATGTGTTTTTGAATTCTAATCATTTAGGTGTTGAAAGTTTACAAATTTGGAAAGCTGTTGGTGTATTGACGGATTGGATTAGTAGTGGAGAAGTGAATGATATACTTGTGATCAACTTAGGTACGAATGCAGGTCTAGACGATCAAGGAATGGAAGATTTTATCGCGGCAGCTAGTGACCGCCAATTATTCTTTGTAAATTCAGATTCAGCGGTAGAGCATCGTGATTCTGTTAACCAAATCATTAAAAAGTTTGCGGATAAATATGATAATGTGCATGAAATAGATTGGTATAGTTATGCGAAAGATCATCCTGAATTTTACTGGGAAGGTGAAGGAGTTCACCATACACCAGAAGGGGCCGATGAATTTGCTGCCTTTACCGCTAAAGAGTTATATCGTTTCTATAATGGTCAAGTGCCAGAGTAAGCAGTGACGGTTGATTTTAACTAGTGATGTGAACTTTTGCCAGAGTAAGCAGTGACGGTTGATTTTACCTAGTGGCATGAACTTTTTGGTTCATTAGCTTAATATTTGGTAAAAATATTAAGAAAAGGGCGCTTACCCCTTGCAACTTCTGTCAATTTCATGTAAATTATATAGGTGGTCGTCTGTCGCTGTGTAATACCGATGTTTGACTATGCAATTATTAATTACCCATCCTTAGTTTTGCGAATCACCAACGCATTACTTTGGATGTGGCATACTTTAAAAGAAAGGTGGAAAATATTATGGCAATTTCTAAAGAACGTAAAAACGAAATCATTAAAGAATATGCTATTCACGAAGGAGACACTGGTTCACCAGAAGTACAAATCGCTGTATTAACTGAAGATATCAATGTTTTAAATGATCATATTCGTACACACAAAAAAGATTTCACATCTTACCGTGGACTTATGAAAAAAATTGGTCACCGTCGTAACTTATTAGCTTACTTACGTGACAAAGATGTTCAACGTTACCGTGAACTTATCCAACGTTTAGGTCTACGTCGTTAATTCATCGAGACTTTGAAGGATGGCTCACGCCATCCTTTTGTTTTATTGATTTGTTATTTTACATCCAAGAACCAAACGTACCTATACAAATATGAGCCTATGTTTTAATAGGTAGGTTGATATTTGTTTAGCTATGTTGAAGTCTTGGATAAGATTTTATAAAAGGAGTTTATTATGGCAGAAAAACAAGTTTTTAGTACCACTTTAGGCGGTCGTCCGTTAACCGTCGAAATCGGCGAATTAGCCAAGCAAGCCAATGGTGCGGTTTTGGTCCGTTATGGCGATACCGTTGTCTTAACAGCAGCCGTTGCTTCTAAAAAAGCTACTAGTGGGGATTTTTTCCCATTAACTGTTAATTATGTTGAAAAGATGTATGCGGTAGGGAAAGTACCAGGAGGCTTTATTAAACGTGAAGGGCGTCCTTCCGAAACAGCGACGTTAACGAGTCGTTTAATTGACCGTCCAATTCGTCCAATGTTCCCAGAAGGGGTACGAAATGAAATTCAAATTACCAATACAGTTTTATCAGTTGATCAAGATTGCACACCAGAGATGGCGGCGATGTTAGGTTCGTCTTTAGCTTTAGCAGTATCTGATATTCCATTTGATGGTCCAATTGCTGGCGTTAATGTAGGACGTGTCAATGGTGAATTAATCATCAACCCAACCGTCGCTCAAGATGAAGAGTCTGATATTGAATTAACGGTAGCCGGAACCGCTACTGCAATTAACATGGTAGAATCGAGTGCTAAAGAAGTTTCAGAAGCAGAAATGTTAGAGGCATTATTATTTGGACATGAAGCGATTAAGGAATTAGTCGCTTTCCAAAATGAAGTAGTGGCTGCTTGTGGTAAAGAGAAATTTGAATTAACCGTAGCGACACCTAATGAAGAAATCGTCGCAACTGTTAAAGAACGTTACCAAGATATTATGATAGCGGCTATCCAAACTGAAGAGAAAAAAGCGCGTGAAGCAGCGGTTGAAGCTGTGATGGAAGCAGCCCAAGAATTTTTCAATGATGAATTAGGGGATGCTGCTGACAAAGAAGAATTATTAAAAGACGTCAATACTGCGTTACATGATTTAGAAAAAGATGAAGTACGTCGTTTAATTACGAAGGAACGTGTACGACCGGATGGTCGTAAAATTGACGAAATTCGTCCATTAAGTTCATCTGTTGGGTTATTACCGCGTACCCATGGTTCTGGTTTATTTACTCGTGGACAAACGCAAGCATTATCTGTTGCGACTTTAGCACCTTTAGGTGAACATCAAGTGATTGATGGTTTAGGAGCAGAAGATATGAAACGCTTCATCCACCACTATAATTTCCCTAACTTTTCAGTCGGTGAAACAGGACGTACGGGGAGTCCAGGGCGTCGTGAAATTGGACACGGTGCTTTAGGTGAGCGTGCTTTAAAAGAAGTGATTCCTTCTGTTGAAGATTTTCCATATATGATTCGTGTTGTGTCAGAAGTGTTAGAATCGAATGGTTCTTCTTCTCAAGCGTCAATCTGTGCGGGAACTTTAGCATTAATGGATGCTGGGGTACCAATCAAAGCGCCAGTAGCTGGGATTGCGATGGGATTAGTGATGGAAGGCGAAGACTATACGGTCTTAACCGATATCCAAGGTTTAGAAGATCATTTAGGTGACATGGACTTTAAAGTGGCGGGTACTGCCAAAGGTATTACGGCTTTACAAATGGATATTAAAATCCAAGGGATTACGGAAGCTATTTTAACCGAAGCTTTAGAGCAAGCGAAAAAAGCTCGTGCTGAAATTCTAGATGAATTAATTAGTACTTTAGCTGAGCCACGTAAGGAATTAAGTCCGTATGCACCTAAGATTGAATTAATCACCATTGATCCTGACAAGATTAAGGTAGTCATTGGTCGTGGTGGTGAAACCATCAACGGTATTATTGATGCGACTGGTGTTAAGATTGATATTGATCAATCGGGTGCTATCAGTGTGGCGTCATCTGATGCTGATATGATTCAAAAAGCAATTGATATGATTAATGCTTTAGTTAAAGAAGTTGAAGTGGGTGAGACTTATGAAGGGATCGTTCGTCGTATTGAAAAATTCGGTGCTTTCGTAGAAGTGTTACCTGGTAAAGATGGTTTAGTTCATATTTCAGAATTAGAGCATCGTCGTGTGAACAATGTGGAAGATGTCTTAAAAGTGGGCGATACGGTTCAAGTGAAAGTAATTGAAATTGACGATAAGGGTCGTATCAATTTATCGCGTAAGGCATTATTACCTAAAGATTAATTGAATAGTCAATGATTTGAATGCTGGATTGTCCTTGTGGATGGTCCAGTTTTTTGTTTTGTTGGTAAGGATGATGATTGGTTAGAGGATGTTGCGGAGTGAATAATTTTCGTTTTTGAGTCATTATTAAAGCATAATAGGATCTTTTATAATTCGTTAGTTGATTGTTATTAAAGAGCAATGGCATAATTTTTTGTTAGTTTATTATCATTGAAGAGTA
>NZ_KV805806.1:11545-11875 GCF_001811625.1 Globicatella sp. HMSC072A10
TTCGCCTTCGGGACAGGTAGGAAATAGATTGCGGATGTATAAGATGTTAGCTAATTATCAATGAAGAGTATGTTTGAATTTCATTTTTTGTTAGTTTATTATCATTGAAGAGTAATGGGACCGTCTTTCGGTTTTCTTCGAAGAACCTACAGACTTGATTTTCTGAGGCGCTGTAAGAACTAAAGTTCAACAGCGCTCATGCGAAAATACATCCTAGTCATTACTAATGATAATAAACTAACGTTTAATCATTCATTAAAAAGTGAAAGAGAGAGTTTTAAGTGGTTGAAATTTTCCGCACGAAAAATTTCTGTTGATGCCTTTCGCCTT
>NZ_KV805806.1:11975-27940 GCF_001811625.1 Globicatella sp. HMSC072A10
CTAGTCATTACTAATGATAATAAACTAACGTTAATCATCCATCATAAAGAAGAGAAAGAGAGATTTTTATGTGTTTGAAATTTTCCTCACGAAAAATTTCTGTTGATGCCTTTCGCCTTCGGGACAGGTAGGAAATAGATTGCAGTTATATTAAATTTTAGCCGAATGTCATCAGGTGAGGCTGGGCAAAAACTTTTTAAATTCTGTTCAGGCATATCTATTTAATTCAAAGCGCAGTGGTTGAGTGGTCTCAATCTGCGTCTAAACGAGATTGAACATAAATTTGAAAAATTCAGTCAAACTAGTGCTTATTCATTAAGAGCGCAGTGGTTAAGTGGCCTCAAACTGCGTCTTAATTAGGTAAGATATAAATTTGAAAAATTCAATCAACTTATTGCTCGGCAATTAAAAGCGCAGTGGTTGAATGAAATCAAACTGCGTCTAAAAGTCTTGTTTAATACCGATTCTCATTCCATTTTAAGGCGAGTTCATCAGGGACTTTTATTAAGAATAATTCGTTCCTTTAGGCCATTTTCATTTAGCACTTCGGTCGGTAGTCTTGATTATTCTTGACAATGTGACACGGTGTCACTTATAATAAATTTAAGCAGAGTGACACGGTGTCATTTTCTTAGAAAGTGAGGTGATGGTGGTGCCGAAAGCAACATTTTATAATTTGTCAGCTGACAAACAAGCTAAAATTTTGGCAGTTTTGAAGACTGAATTTTCGACCAAGCCTTTTAATGAGGTCACGGTGAAGACAATTGTTGATCAATTGGGTATGGCACGGGGAAGCTTTTATCAATATTTTGAGGATTTAGAAGATAGTTATTTTTATGTGCTTGATCAAGAGACTGAGGATATTCATTTAAAATTTTTAGAGTGTCTTACAGATCAAGCGGGCGATCTTCATGAGGTATTGCAGAATTTTGGTCAGGCAATGAGTCAGTTTGTATTCGACCAGGATAAGTACGATTTGTATTATTATCGCTACTTACATTGGACAGATGCTTTATCGCGGGACTGGCATCAAAAGAAACGTTCATATTACCAATCTTTCTATGCGAAATTAAATGAGCTAGACTTGGATTTAGAAGTGATGCAATATGTAAAAGTAGTCGTTCATGGATTGATTGAACGTATTTTTCGGGATAATTTATCTCAGGAACAGTTTCTATCAATATATCAACAACAAATGGAATGGATTGAAAAGGGGATTAAAGAATGAATTTTGGAGAGAGTATATTTGATATCGCTTATTTAATAATAGTAGTAGCCTTAGGTGTTAGGTTATTATTAGAAAATAAAGCGGGTGCTAAATTATTTGGTTTGATGGCTATTATTTTAGGGGTAGGGGATAGTTTTCATTTACTCCCTCGAGTTATTTCACATTTGAGTCCAGGGGGATTTGAAGCTCATACTGCTGCTTTATCTTGGGGACAGTTTGTGACGAGTATTACGATGACGCTGTTTTACGTGCTCTATTATTATTTCTACCGTCGTCAAAGTGGTGATGATTCCACAACTAAAATGTGGCTTGTTTACGGATTAGCAGCCTTACGAATTGTGTTGGTAGCTTTACCGCAAAATCAATGGGGAACGGATGAAGGCAATTATTTATTTGGTATTTTACGAAATATTCCGTTCTTAATTTTAGGTATCTTACTTGTTTATTGGTCTTATCAACAACGGGATAAAGAGGGCCTTAAACAAATGTGGCTACTGATTTTATTAAGTTTTGCTTTTTATTTACCAGTAGTTTTATTGAGTGATAGTATTCCAGCAATTGGTGCCTTAATGTTACCGAAGACGATTTGTTATTTACTAATTGTGGTTTCAGGTTATCGTTACTTTAAAGGAAGTTTTAAAGCGCAAGATGTTTTAGGAATGTCTTTTACATTTTTAGTAATGGGATTAGTTGCCGGTGTCTTTTATCGCGAGTTTACTAAATTGAATAACTTTGTTGGTGATACACGCTTAAGTGTGTTACATACTCACACATTAGTACTTGGATTTGTAGTATTATTAGTCATTTATCTACTAATTAGAAATTACTCCTTGGATCATGTATTAAGTCTTAAAAAATCTTATTTAATCTATGTTGGTGGGTTAACCTTTACTTTAGTCATGATGGTTTTCATTGGCATCTATCAAATTACCGCTCAAGGACAAGATTTAATTAATATTAAAGCAATCGAAGGAATGTCTGGTTTAGGCCACATTATTTTAGCAGCCGGTATGACGAAATTACTGGTAAAAATATATCGTTTAGAAAATACCCAAGTTAAATAATATATACAGGTTTTGCACTTGTTATGTCCCCCTGGGGATTAGCTCATGCCTTTCAATAGGTAATGGGCTTTTTTATTTGAAATAGGGTTACAAATTTTTTAAGAAATGCGTCTTTTAATGTGGATAAAAATCTAGATATTAGTCATGTTGATGGGTTTTTACGATCATCTGCATCTATCAAGCACCAGTAATTTCAATAGAACTCTATGTATGATTAGCAAATATCCATTTGTTTTCAACACAATTAAATGTTAGGAGTCCTACTTTTAGACTTTATGACGGTATTGATTAAACTTCACTTGAGAAAACGCTTATAAAAGTCTACAATAGACTTAGTTGATTATGTAAAAGTTAGGAGCATACTATGAAATTCAGCAGTAGAAAAATCCGTTTAATGGGAACTATCATAGAAATAAAAATTTTACATTATGATGCTGAACCGGTTTTGGATGAAGCGGAGTCATTATTACATCAATATAATATGCGTTTTAGTGCCAATGATAGTCGTTCCGAATTAATGCAAATTAACTTAAATGCCGGTGTGCGACCTGTTATCGTCCATCCCGAATTATTTGAGCTAATTGAATTAGGTTTATCACATAGTTTGGCTCCTAGAAGTCATTTGAATATCTTGATGGGACCAGTGGTTCAATTATGGCGTATTGGCTTTGATGATGCACAATTGCCGAGTGATACAGAGATTATGAAGCAATTAGCTTTGACCAATCCTAAAAAGCTTCAGTTAAATAATTGGGATTATTCGGTCTATTTAATGGAACCCGGTATGAAAATCGATTTAGGAGCCATTGCGAAAGGGTATATCGCCGATAAAGTTTGTGCGATGTTAAAAGATCGAGGTGTTATGTCAGGTTTTATCAATTTAGGGGGCAATGTCTTAACCTTTGGCCCAGCAGTGCATCAAGCGGATCAATTATGGGTGATTGGAATTCAAAATCCTCAGAAAGTTCGTGGCGAACATATTGCGATCTTAAAAATAGCAGAAGAGTCCGTTGTAACATCAGGAGTTTATGAACGGGTGCTTGAATTGAATGGTCAGTGGTACCATCATATTTTTGATCCCAAGACAGGGTATCCGATGGCAACTAATATTGACAGTATTACAATTGTTTCTAAAAAATCGGTGGATTGTGAGATTTGGACGACGCGATTATTTGGGAAAGATATTCAAGCAATTATGACCGAAGTAGCACGGCATCCTGAAATAGAGGTGATTGTGGTTACTAAGGAAAATGAAGTCTTTTGTTCAAAAGGGTTACACAATCGCCTAGTTTATCTATAATTAGAAATTTTATAATCGACTTTCAAGATGGATAGATAGTAGCAACGCTATTCAACTTAATTGTTTATAGTGACCAAATTCGATAAAACAACAACTAAGTCTTGAAAATCGAAAGGAGGTTTTAGTATCATTACAACTAAGTGTTTAACAGAACATCATTGTATGCTGCAAGTCCCAATCTTTAATCATTTAGAATCAGACTCGTTAGCGCTGATTCACCAAAAGATTCATGCTGTTGAGTTTAAAAAGGGCGAGTATTTGTTCCGTGCTGAGGAACCTACTAATACTTTATACATTATTCAAAGTGGCGCTGTTCGTTTGTTTCATCTTTTAGAATCTGGAAAGGAACAACTAATTCGAATTTTGAAACCGGGTGATTTTATTGGAGAATGGAGCTTGTTTTCACAAGATAGCCAATATGAAGACTATGCATATGCTTTGGTTGATACCAAGGTATGTCAACTTTATGCTAATGATTTTAAAGAGGTCCTTCTAAGTTATCCTGCTGTATCGTTAAAAATTTTGGAAGAAATGTCACGTCGTCTACAAGCTTCAGAAAAGATGACCTCACGTGTAGCGAATGAGTCTGTTGGTATGCGACTGGTCAACTATTTATTAGGGCAGCTCCCCGGTCAATCATCTGATGCTAATCTTATCAACTTGGAACTATCAAGAAAAGAATTAGCCGCTTTTTTGGGGACGACGCCTGAAACTATTAGTCGAAAATTTAAAGAATTGGAATCTTTAAATATCATTAAATCTTTATCACCAAGAAAGATTAAAATTATTAATTTCGACGACTTACTGCAATATGCAGATTAGTAGCGTGATACTTTACTAAGTGATTACGAAAATCTGATGTTTTGCACTAAAAAAGTTAGGTTTTCCTTTGTGATGTTTTTATTTTATTGGTAAAATAAAATTAGTTCAGAGATGGAGAATATTTCAAAATACTAAGTAAAATGTTAGTGAGTTTATAATATCGCCCCCAAAGTTTGGATCATCAGATTTTTAATAGTTGATGTGCTTTCTTCTTGGAATGTCTTTATTAAAAATTACAAACTTAGGTATTGTTAGATTTTAGCTAGAGGAATCAAAAATTAATAAAATGAGGTGTATAAAAAGTGAAACTGATTGGAATTGTTGGAACGAATTCAATTAAGTCTACTAATAGACAATTATTGGAATTTATTCAGAAAAAATTTAGCGATAAAGCAGAAATTGAATTAATTGAGATTTATGAATTTCCAGTTTTTAATAAACCTGTTGATAAAACTGTGCCGGAAGCAGTACAAAAAGCAGCTGATAAAATTGAAGTAGCTGATGGTGTCATTATTTCGACACCGGAGTATGATCATTCTTGTCCTGCTGTTTTGATGAATGCAATTGCTTGGTTGTCTTATGGTATTTATCCATTACTAAATAAGCCTATAATGATTACTGGAGCGTCTTATGGGACATTAGGATCTTCAAGAGCTCAAAGTCAATTAAGACAAATATTAGATGCCCCTGAAGTAAAAGCACGTGTGCTACCAAGTTCAGAATTTTTATTAGGGAATTCTCTTCAAGCTTTTGATGAAGAAGGGAATTTGAAAGACGAGAAGTTAGTAAAAGATCTTGAACAAATTTTTGCAGATTTTACACTATTTATCGAATTTACTGCACAATTAGTTGAAGCTAAAAAGTCAATGGAGGAACAAGTTAAAAACTTTTCTTGGGAAAAATAAGTAAAGGAGTGATGTTAAGTGAAATTAATTGGAATTGTAGGTTCAAATGCCGAAATATCTTATAACCGTAAGTTATTACAATTTATACAGAAAGAATTTAAAGATTTATTCGAGTTAGAATTATTGGAAATAAAAGATGTTCCGATGTTTAATCAAGATTTTGATCAGTCAGATGGTTTTGCTGTTCAGTATATTTATAATAAATTAATTCGTTGCGATGGTGTGATTATTGCGACACCTGAACATAACCATACAATCCCAGCTGCTTTAAAAAGTACCTTAGAGTGGTTATCTTTTAAATTACATCCATTCAAAAATAAACCTGTCATGATAATGGGGGCTTCGTATTTAGAGCAAGGTACTTCACGTGCACAAGTGCATTTACGAAAAATTTTAGATGCACCAGGAGTTCAGGCATATGTTTTACCGGGAAATGAGTTCTTATTAGGGAAAGCAAAAGAAGCATTTGATGATATGGGAAATATTAAAAGTGCTGGAACAGTTTCTTTTTTAAGAACTTGTTTGGAAAATTTTGTCAAATATATTGAAGTTATTAAACCTTTACAAGAACCACTACCAACAAAACCAGAAGATTTATTTTGTTCTAACCCAATCGAAACAACTATCACTGAAGTAGACCCTGATGATCCAGAGTGGGTGGAAAAAGCCGCTGAAGTGGTTGGAGCAGCAGAAGGAAATGATTATGTTCGCTTAGACCATGGGGTACTAACTGTTAATCAATTAGACCGATTCTTGCGTGCTTTACCATTTGAAGTCACATTTGCGGATGAAAATAATCAATTCTTATACTATAATCATGCGCAAAATGCTAATACAATGATGGCGCCGCGTATACCGTCTCAATCAGGAAGTCGTTTAGGAACCGTTCATCCTCCGCGCACTTATAAAAATGTGGAATACTTAATTGCGAATTTACGTGCCGGTAATCAAGATTACTTTAGAACCATCGTTCCGGGAACAAGCAAAGATATTATCAATGTGCATCATTATGAAGCCATGCATCATGCTGATGGATCGTATGCTGGCATTAATGAAGTTGTCTTTAATTTTAAACCGTGGTTAGACTGGTATTTAAATGTAACGGGACAAAAACTAGTCAGTGCAACAGGTGAATTGGCGACATCAGTCGATGCAACGAGTGGAGCCTCATCTAAGGGTCATACAGATGTCAGTCCTGAAGCAGATGCAACGAGTGGTGCTTCTGCTCAAGAAGCTAAACCAGCCAAAACAACTATCAAATCAGTCGATGCATCCAGTGGTGCTTCAGAAAAATAGATGAAACATTGTATAGAGATATTAGTCAAACAATCAAAAGTTAACTTAATTGGTTGTCGATGACTCTCTCATAGATTAAAGGTGATTTAATAAGTCCAAGGAATTCTTTATCAATGATTACTTGGACTTTTAAACTATTTTCAAACCTTAAAGAAAGTTATATAATCTCTCCTTAAAGTAGACAGGTGGAAAGACACGCTACTTTAGGGAGAGATTTTTGTATCAATTATAAATTCACGTCTACAATTCATAGGAGATAATAAGGATGAACTAATAAAATGAATTTGATTTTTTTCATTTGTTTTTTACTGATTGAACATAATAATGAACAAAACTTGATGTAGGTCAATTTTTTAAATCAAATATTGATATATACTTTGTTTGTAAGGAGGTAAAAAATGAAAAAATGGATTTTAAATCACAAAAATATTCTTATGTTGATACAATTATTACTCATTATTCTTGCTTTTAGTAATCTTTGGTTCTTCAAAATAAGAGATGTCACTGATCTTAGTTTTTTAGTCGCAGGGGTTTTGGGGGTTCTTCCATTATTAATTCAAGCGATTGAATCGTTGAAAGTGAAAGTCGTTTCTATTGATGTCTTAGTTTCTATCGCAGCTATTGGTGCGATCTTCATTCGGAATTTTGAGGAATCAGCGATGGTTACTTTTTTGTTTTTGTTCGGCGGATGGCTTGAATCAAAAACGTTAGCTTTTACCCGTTCTTCCATTAAAGAATTGATTGAAATGGCACCCAAAACGGCATTAGTTTTGCAAGAGAACGGGAAATTTGAAAATAAAGAGATTGATACTGTGGTTGAAAAAGATGTGATTCTTGTGAGAACTGGTGATCTAGTGCCAGTAGATGGCAAGATTATAATGGGGGAGGGGTATCTCAATGAAGCATCAATTACAGGTGAATCTATTCCGTTAAGTAAAGGCGTGGAGGAACATGTGTTTGCAGGTTCAATTTTAGAGGATGGTACCATTCAAATTAAAGCCACAGCCGTTGGAGAAGAAACAACTTTTGGTAAAATTATAGAATTAGTGGAGGAAGCACAGGATTCTAAGTCCTCTGTTGAAAAATGGCTAGACAGTTTTTCAAAAGTCTATACTCCAATTGTGATTGTAATGGCTATTCTCACTTGGCTGTTTACTCGAGATATTGAGTTAAGTATCACGATTATAGTATTAGGATGTCCGGGCGCTTTAGTTATTGGAGTACCAATTTCAAATGTTGCTGGAATTGGTAATGGAGCTCGTCATGGTGTTTTGATAAAAGGATCGCAGATTATTCAAAAACTTGCTAATGCAGATGTTAGATATTTGACAAAACAGGAACATTGACGATTGGCCAACCTGAAGTGGTTGAATCGATGGTTTTTGATGACCATAACCCTCATCATCGAAATTATTTAGCGGCAATTGAATCAGAATCTGGTCATCCTCTAGCAAAAGCGCTCGTTCGCTATTTAAAGGTTAACTCACTGCCTAAACTAGATAAAACGCAAGTTATTAAAGGGAGAGGGATAGTTTCAATAATTCATGGTCATAAAGTAGCAGTAGGAAATTTGGAATTGATGGAATCAGAAGTCGATGAAATATCTGAAGTAGTCTTATCAAAAGTTCAACAATTCGAAGCAAAAGGTTATTCTATTGTGTTACAAGCTATTTCTGGAAAAATTGTAAGTATTTATGGTATTCGTGATCAAATTCGTCCAGGAATTAAAACTGAATTAGAGAAAATGAAAACACTGGGTGTTAAGGAGCTAATAGTCGCTTCTGGAGATAATCAAGGAACGGTTGACATCGTTGCACAGGAGTTGGGATTAACTAAAGCTATCGGACATTTGTTGCCAGAAGATAAGGCTAATTATGTGAAGTCATTACAAGCAAAAGGTAAAACAGTGGTTTTTGTAGGTGACGGGGTCAATGATGCACCTAGTTTGGCATTAGCTGATATAGGGATAGCGATGGGGTCTGGAACGGAGGTCGCCATTGAAACGTCAGATATCGTTTTAGTAAAATCCGATATTAACCATTTAAATCACGCATTAGGATTGACGAAAAAAACATCTTGGAATATTAAACAAAATATAACAATTGCCTTGTTAGTCGTGTTTATCTTGATTTTGATGTTATTTAGAAGTACATGGATGAATATGGCGGTTGGGATGTTTATCCATGAAGCATCTATATTATTGGTTATCTTAAATGCAATGCGGTTGATAAATTATCGTTTAAAAAATTAATATAGAAAGGAATATTCACAATGAAACAAGCAATATTTAAATTAGAAACATTAACCTGTCCGACATGCGTAAGTAAAATACAAGCAGCGATCAATTCGTTTAAAGGTGTTGACCAATCAAGTATAAAAGTGTTATTTAATTCAAGCAAATTAAAATTTAATTTTGAAGAGACAATAGTTGAAGTGGAGATAATTAAAGAAAAAATTGAAGCGATGGGATACCAAGTATTAGATATCAAATTAAAATAAGGAGCAATAGTCATGTCAAAATTAAGTGTTTTCCTATTAGAAAATGAAGAACAGATGAATTTATACACCCAAGCAATTTCGAAAGTGCATGTAAAAATTCATCCAGAAGTTTTAGAAATCCAAAAATTTTACCAAAGTATTTTGCAGAAAATAAAAAATGGGACGGTGGATGTTTCCTATGAATTTAGACGATTAGATGAGATTACCAACCACTTTTCAACTCCAAAAGATGTATGTCAAACTTATGAGGCTGTGATTGAATTTTTAAAAGAAGCATTTTATTTTCATAATGATTTAGTAGGTTAAATTATAAAAATCAATATGTGAAAGAATAATGTTATTTAGTTGGAGTTTGGCATAAAGAGTGTCACGCAAGTTGATATATTATAGATTGTTTATAAAATTGTTCTTCATATAACTTCAAATTGAGTTTAAGAGTTAGTACAATTAGACTATTTAATAATATTGGCGTTTCAATTATATTGGAACTGCAGGGGCTTTACTGTGGTTATTTCACTTAATTAAAAGAAATAGTGAAAATTAAACTATTATAATCAACTCGCTTGACTTATAGTCGGTAAAAGTATTTAATAGAGTGTATAAGGTTATTTAGAACTATTATAATTAAAATAGTTTATAACGTACAACTTAAGAATATTAGGTGTAAGGAAGGTTTTTATGACAACGATTATTAAAGTCGATAATTTGTCAATTGCCAATGAAAGGCAAGCGATTATCAATCAGTTATCATTTGAAATACAACAGGGAGAATTTGTTTCCATTACGGGTCAATCAGGGAGTGGTAAGAGTACTGTCTTAAAGTTTTTAGCTCAATTAAATGACCCCACTTTGAAAGTGAGTGGCAGTTATCATTTATTAGGAAAAGATGTCAATGACTACTCACCGATTGAATTGCGTCAAATTGTTTCTTATTTTTATCAAACACCGAGTTTATTCGGTGATACGGTACGTGATAATTTAGCTTTTCCTTACGAAATTCGTCATGAAGAATTTGATGAACAACGTGCGATTGAAATGTTAAACAATGTTGACTTATCGCATAGTTTTTTAGATAAAAATATTAAATCTTTATCTGGAGGCGAACGTCAACGGGTTGCCTTGATTCGTAATTTAATGTATCCTTCGAAAGTCTTGTTATTAGATGAAATTTCAAGTGCATTGGATTTTAATACGCGACAAATTATTTGGTCATGGCTTGAAAAGTATCGTCAAGAGCATGATGCTACCATCTTAATGGTCAGTCACTTAGATGAAGAGCATGAAATGACAGACCGTAAAATTGAAATTGTGAAATTAGCGGAAGGAAGTGATGTTAATGAGTAATAATTTACAAGCATCACCATTGTCATTAGTCTTAGCCTTTGTCTTTGTGTTAATGGCGATTGGTATTTCATATCGTGAGAAATTAAAATTAGAAAAAGAAATTGTCTGGGCTGTTATTCGAATGATTGTTCAATTAGTAGCCGTAGCTTATGTTTTAGGTTATGTCTTTGAAATGGACAATTTTTGGTTAACGTCAGGTATGATTTTAGTGATTGTGATTAATGCCTCTGTCAATGCCGCTAATCGTGGTAAAGGATTAAATAAACCTTTGTTGGTTTCCTTTGTTGCACTTGCTTCGACGACTGTTTTAACATTATCGATCTTAGTCTTGTCTGGAAACTTGAAATTTATCCCGTCACAAATGATTCCCATTACCGGGATGATTGTCGGTAACTCGATGAAATCAGTTGGGTTAGTTTACTCAAATTTATTCCAATTCTATAAAGATCAAGAACAAGCGGTTTTAGAGAAAATTTCTTTAGGTGCTAATCCTTATCAAGCTTCTCATAAGGTGATTCAATTGACGATTAAAAATGGGATTCAGCCAACTGTCGATGGAATTAAAACGACAGGTATTGTGAGTTTACCTGGGATGATGTCGGGGTTAATGTTAGCGGGTGTCGATCCTTTAAAAGCGATTGTTTATCAAATTATGGTGATGTTTATGATTATTGGCGGTACTTCTTTTGCGATGATCATTGCGACGTATTTATCTTATCGTTCTTTCTTTAATGATCGTTATCAATTAAATACTCGCTTAAGAGAAATGCAATAATGGTAGTGAGACAAAAAGACTAGCTTGAAGTGTTTATTTAAATCATGTGTGTAATAAGTACTAGAGTAGGCTTGCATTAGCGAATTCAAGTCCTTAGTCCTTGGTAGATTTATTAATAGAGGCGTTGGGGTTGTTGATAGCATTAGCGAATTCAAGTCCTTAGTCCTTGGTAGATTTATTAATAGAAACGTTTGGGTTGAGCGATATGAGCGAATGCAATCATTCAACCCTGAGATACTAATTGGGTCGAAAAATATATGATTGGCTTGCATTAGCGAAACCGAGGTATTCTAATCAGGTTGATGTAGCTGGATAGTGATTAATTAACGAAAATCTTGTTAATCGTTTTGAAGTTAGCTAGCTAGTGTAGGTATTAAAATAAGTTTAACAAAGAAGAGGTTGGGCAAAAACTTTTTAAATTCTGCTCTGACATATTTGTTTACTTAACCGTTTTGGGGTGGCAGTGGTAGCCCAATGATTATTTTGGCTACTGCTAGCCACTCTTTCTTTTGCTAACTTCTTAAACCAGTTTCTTAATCGTTATCTTTAAATTAATTATAATTATTCTAAATAAAAACGTTTACAACCCTTGAATTATTGTTCGGATGTATTTATAATGAATATAAATAAGAAATTATTTTTTATTATTTAGTTGTCGTAAAGATAAGGTCGTTTTTGTTTAAATGAAAGGTTGAGGAACGATGTTTAAATTTTTAACTAGCTCGATGCAAGGACGTTTTCTAATATTTGGTGTGATTGCTTTAGTATTAGGTTTTATTACGATGGGGATGAACCCCGTATTAAGTAAAATCTTATTCTATATTTCAATCTTTTTCTTAGGTTTTTTTGCTACTAAACACGCGATAACAGATACTATTAATGATAAGAGATTAAATGTTGACTTATTAATGGTGCTAGCAGCTTTAGGGGCCTGTTTAATTAATTATGAATCTGAAGGGGCATTATTATTATTAATTTTCGCTATCTCAGGTTTGATGGAAGAATATGCCGATGGGCGTTCAACTCGTGCAATCGAAGAGTTAATGTCACAAGTTCCAAAAACGGCGCAATTGTTATTACCTAATGGAGAAACTAAAGAAGTATCGGTTGATGAGTTAAAATTAGGAGATACGATTGTAGTGGCAAAAGGGGCTCAAGTGCCGATTGACGGCAAAATCGATCGTGAATCTAATTTCAATGAGGCTGCTTTAACAGGTGAATCGGTACCGGTTAGTAAAGTAGTAGGGGATGATGTGTTTGCGGGTACTATTAACTTAGGTGACTCCGTTCAGATGGAAGTTACCAAATTATCGCATGAAACACTGTTTTCCAATATTATTCATATGGTTGAAGAAGCAGAACGTCGTCCGTCTAATATTTCTAAATTTATTGATCGTATTGAAAATAAGTATGTCATTGCGGTCTTAATTGCAGTGCCGATTTTTATTTTGATTTTAATGTATGGAAGAGGTTTAACTTTCCAAGAATCGTTTTATCGGGGAATGGTGTTTTTAACGGTTGCGAGTCCATGTGCTTTGGTCGCTACAGCAACACCGGCTACGTTGGCAGCAATTTCAAATGGTGCTAGAAATGGTATTTTATTCAAGGGTGGAGCAGCGATGGAAGCTCTATCGACAATGGATATGTTATTTTCTGATAAAACCGGTACGTTAACGTATGGTAATTTTGAGGTTGTTGAAGCACAATTGCCCGAAGAAGTCATTGCAGAAGTTGTTTATATGGAACAGTCTTCTTCGCATCCAATTGCCAAAGCGATTGTGAAGCATTTTAGTAATATTTCGTTAGAATCGGTCGATCAAGCGATACCAGTAAAAGAAATTTCTGGATCAGGGCTGGAAAAAGGTTCAATTCGTGTAGGTAAACCAAGTGACTTTATGGATTATGCTGACCCTAATCATTATTTAGAAGCACTACAAGCAGGTTTAACGGCGGTTATGGTAGCGCAAGGTAACGAAGTCGTGGGTTACATTAGTTTAGCGGATAAAATTCGTGAAGAGTCGAAAAATGCAGTAGCTAATTTTAACGAAGAAGGCATTGATGTGGTCTTATTAACAGGGGACAATGAGCAGGTTGCGTCTTTAGTTGCTGATGAGATTGGAATCGAACATTATAAAGCGGGCTTATTACCGGAAGATAAGATTCAATATGTCTTTGAAGAACAAGAGAAAGAACATGTTGTTGGTATGATTGGTGATGGGATTAATGATGCACCAGCATTGGCCAATGCTAATATTGGGATAGCGATGGGCTCTGGTTCGTCAGTAGCGATGGAATCTTCTGATGTCGTCATTGTTAAAAATGATTTATCAAAGTTATTTTATAGCTTTAAACTAAGTCAAAAATTAAACAAATTAATCTTACAAAATGTTATTTTTGCTGTTGGAGTGATTATTACTTTAATTATCTTAAATATCATCGGTATTTTACCTTTACCTTTAGCGGTCGTTTTCCATGAAGGCTCAACGATTCTAGTTATTTTAAATGGCTTACGATTATTAATGGATAAGCCAGACGAAAATAAATGAAGTATTGAATCAAAACAAATAATTCCAAACTAAAATTAATACATCATTGTCAATACTTCATACAAAATAAGACGAGTTATACGCGGAAGTGATTCTTGCTACTGCGTTTAACTCGTCTATTGTTTTCATAATATGGGTGCGGCTATTGAGTTGATTTCATCTATATGATGAGTGTAACTTTTATGTCATCTATCGTAAAATCTAAAATAGGATTGGAAATTTGATACAAACGTGAATAGGTTTTATAAAATATGATAAATTATCGAACTTTATTTTAACTCAATAACCAGGTCATCGTAAACGATGTGATTCTTTCTACACCCATATTAGTGAATCATAAAGTTAGATAGTACTACGCCTCATCGATAGTTAAAGTGGAAGGGGCATAGTCGATGCTGAACCACTATCACTTGAATAGCAAGTTTCAGGTTCATCATCTAGAGGGTTCGCTTTTCGATCAACCATCGAAACGATGATAATCTGTTTCATCAGGTTCAGGTGGGAAAGTATCTTTTTCTAATTGATCGCTATAGCGTTCATGGACAGAATCAGATTGTTGGATCCCTTTCTCCACTTGATTAGCTTGATATTCGGTCATGTTTTGGTTCATTCGTCCTAAATAAGGATCATTCGCTGGTCGTTCAGCGGCATCAATCATCAGATCTTCAATGGGTGGATCAACGACTTCGCGATAGGAAGTCTCAGTTGGACCATCTATTGGATTAGCATGCTGTTGCTTAAACATTGTTTCATTTGATTGGGTTGCATCATCAATCGGATTGTTTATCGGCGATTGATGGGCATCTTTATCATGAGAATAAGCTTTAAACTCACGTTGATCATCTTGTAAATTCATGGGGTCAATGACACTTTCATCTTCGATCATTTCACGCGTTGGTTCTCCACCAGGATACTCTTCCAATTTCAATGAATCATTGTCATGATTAAATTCCTCGGATTGATGATTGACTAATTCAGCGGATTGTCTTTCTGCACGCTCCGCTTTAACTTTTTCGTGCATAAGGGCTTCTTTAGAAAAATCAGTTGTACCGGTTGACGCTTGTTTAAAGGCATCAGCCTCTTTTTGAGAATGATTGAATGTATTATCAGTACCATCGTGTGCTTTAAAATTAGTTAAATCAGTGGCCGAATCAGATAAGTTATCATTGATTGAATCGCTTAACATGTCATCTGTTGTATCGCCTAAAGTGTCTTCTGTTTTGTCGCTTAAAGTGTCTTCTGTTGTATCGCCTAAGGTGTCTTCTTTACGATAAACGCCTTTCATGCCTGCAGTGCGACTCGTGTCGACTTTTCTACCATAGGCCCGCTTAGGTAATTCACCTTCTTCGGATGGAAGCCATTCAGAGTTCGATGTTATTTCTTCTGGTGCATGATCATCTTCGACAACATTATCAACGGAGTCTAAGTTAATCGGACGCGCTTGATTTAATAAAGCTTCCTCAACTAAGACGACAATACTACCGTCAGCGACTAGCTCTTGATATTCTTTTAATTGTTCTTCTTGATTGACTTCATTTTCATCATCTTCATTGAGTGGATTAATCATATTAATGATTTTTTTCCACCAACTATCAGGCGCTTCATTAGGGTCGACTTCTAAGACATCAACACCTAAATCTAATAAATTATCATATTGACTATTAGTTGCGATAGCCATGTCACTAGAATTAATACCACGATTTTTTAACTCGTCGATTGCTTGTGCAGCTTGTTCATACGTCTCATACGTTCCGTAAATGAATTTTGTCATTTTAATCGCTCCTTTATTTGTATTGGCAATATTACTACTTTTCTTAGACATTAAGACTAAAGTGATGCTTGACTGACGCAGATATATAACAATTTAGTAAAGGTTAACTTTTTGCCGGCTAAAGCTAACCATTAATCAATTATCCTGTTTCTAATTGATAATTAAATCGTAACAACTAAATTTTTAAAAGTAAAATGAAACGCTTAGCATAATTTAGAAATAAGTTCATGTTGAAAACAATTAGAGAGGGTCAGCAATTGATTTTATCATGTTTTCATGCAAAGAAAAGCTAAATATTAAATTAAGTATAAGGTAATCATCAGGGAGGTGCTTTAGTGAAATAATTTATTTTAAAATTGTTAATTTAGATAAAATTCAATTGTTTTTTTGATTGTCAAATTAAGCTAGAATTTTT
>NZ_KV805807.1:0-959 GCF_001811625.1 Globicatella sp. HMSC072A10
CAGCAGGGGCAAGCCACTGGGTCATAAGAAAGATTGGCAGATACTGTCTGGTAAAGGACGCCGTTTAATGTAATAGAATCTTGATCCAAGCAACCTTCAATAAAAGTGATGTTAGGGTCTGTTATTTCGAGTAAATCTTTGATATCATCTGAATAGGTCATGTGAGTTCCTCTTTTCTAATAGTTTAGTCGCTAATTAGATTATAATGGAATTCCATGACTTTTTGTATTGATTTAAAAAGGTGTGAATAAACAGATTAATTTCTGTTCACCCACACCAAAAAGTATAGAGCCAAAAAATAGATCACTTTAGAATTTAACCCGAACGGAGTGAGCCGAACGGGTAGGATTGAATTCTAAAGTGGTCTATTTTAGCTTAAATAAGCCGGCAGTTGAATTTAATTATTAAATTAATTCGACTAGAGGCCCGGTCAAGCTGGGTCAGCTTGCGGGGTAATAGGGGCTGGCTCCTAGAAAATGTAAGCAGTCTTTTTTTTAATGTAAAATAATGTATAATAAAAATATGGTAAGAGTTCGAGCTCTTACCATACTAAAATCATATTTAAGTCTTGATACTCGCCAAAGTAATTAACAAGACTTCGCAAAATTGCTACACCTAAAGTATACAATGTTTTTAACTTTAGGTCAACAGCGACTATCGGCAGTGATAGTGTCAAATTATTGTTGGTTTTCCTCTACCATACTTTTTCATGTTTCTCTGAACCCAGTTTCATGGATTCCATATTTTAATCGATATCCTTGATAGCCAACCTCTAGCGGCATGGGAGAATCTGGAAATCTTTAGGGAGAGGCATCTCCTTTAGCCAATCCAGTCTCACTAGACGCTAGTATCATACCGTTGCTCGCTATCAAGCATTCACTTCATCGCCTCTACTGTTATTATGAAGACAGGCCTCGCTCTATTAGTTTTCAATAACCAGCGATTGTCCCAAAAGCCTG
>NZ_KV805808.1:0-209 GCF_001811625.1 Globicatella sp. HMSC072A10
TGATGTCGTAGGTTCGAGCCCTACTTGCGGAGTATTTTGTATAGAGTGAGACAGCTTCTAAGATGGAGAGTTGTCCGAGAGGCTGAAGGAGCACGATTGGAAATCGTGTAGGCGGGAGACCGTCTCAAGGGTTCGAATCCCTTACTCTCCGTACAGAATAGACGATTATATAAAGAAGGTCCGTTGGTCAAGTGGTTAAGACACCGCCC
>NZ_KV805809.1:0-21124 GCF_001811625.1 Globicatella sp. HMSC072A10
ACAACCGATTCATTAAGATAAGTAAAGGCGTCCTCAAATCCGTCATCAAGAATCGTTAAGCTGGCTTGATATTTCTTGTCTCCTTCATATTTTTTAAAGAGCTCATTTTTAACGAGGCGGGCAATCTTGATATCTTGAATACGAAATAGTGCCTTAATGTCTTCTTTAAATTCTTTGGTCTCTTTTTTCGGTGTTTTATCTAAGATATTTCTTAAGAAGTGAACCTGACATCTTTGCCAAGAAACATTAATGAAGGTTTCTTTAATTGCTTTTACTAGACCCGCGTGTGCATCAGATATAACCATTTTAAGGCCATTTAGGCCTCTTTCTTTTAGGTGGTTAAAGAAACGAGACCAAGAGTAATCACTTTCGCCATCACTGATGTCAAAACCAAGGAGTCTTCGTTTTCCTTCTTCACTAATTCCGATTGCGATATGACAAGCTTTGGATACAACTTTATGATTTTCTCTGACTTTTATATAAATAACATCCACCACCAGGTAAGGGTATCGGACGAGGCTTAAATCGTGATGACGCCATTGTCGAACCTCTTCATCCAGTTGTTTCGTAAGGGAAGAAACAAATGATTTTGAATAGGCTTTCCCACATAAATTTTCAACGACTTTTGAAACTTTTCTTGTAGAGACTCCTTGGATATACATTTCAAGCATGGTTAACAGAAGCGCCTTTTCATTTCTTTGGTAGCGTTCAAAGATTTCTGTTGAAAACTTTCCATCTCTTGTTCTTGGCACTCTGAGTTTTAACGTTCCGATTAAGGTTGTGTAATCACGATCGTAGTAGCCATTACGATAAGTAACTCTATTGGGATCGCGTTGATAGGCTTCATTCTCTAAGTATTCATCCCGTTCTTTCTCCATCAGTTGATTAAATACCTTGGTTAGAATACTCTTAGATAGGTTGTCATTCACTTCTACGTCAATTAAGTTTTGAATTTCTTCTAAATTCAGTGTAAAATGTACTTGGGTCATTTTGATTCCTCCTGGTTTGTTTATTTTACCTAAAAACATTGTACCAGTTATGGAGGGATTAGTGACCCTTTCTTTTTACACAATTATATGGACTTTATCGGGAATTTTCCAGTTGAAACCATTATAAATATAAAGCACTGCTATGTTATAATAGAAAAAATTATTGTACAAGTGGAGGGGATGCGAATGAAAAAACTCGAGACCAAGCGATTACGTTTACGAAAATTAACTGAGGATGATGCGTTAAGTATCTTTAATGGCTGGGCTAATGACCCAGAAGTGACAAAATATCTAACTTGGGAACCACATGAAACGATTGCGACCACTGAAGCAATCTTAACTAGTTGGTTAGTTGCTTATCAAGATGAACAGACTGTTCGATATGGTATCGAATCGAAAGCGACCGACGAGTTAATGGGCATGATTGATATTGTGAAGTTTTGGGACGACTCGCCGGTAGTTGGTTATGTGCTAGGGCGACCTTACTGGAATCAAGGATATATGACAGAAGCCTTTGCCGTAGTAGTCGCTTATTTATTTGAATTAGGGTATCCCAAAATATTTATTGAAGCCGAAGATGTCAATATTGGCAGCAACTCGGTGATTAAGAAAAATGGTTTTGAATTCATTAGACAAGAAGAAAGACCACGCTCTGAAACAGAAGCGAGATTGGTAAAGATTAATATTTATCAGAAGTCGAATCCCGCTGACTAATAGAACGGGGATGCACCTTTTGTCAAAAATAAGTGAGTTATTTTTCATTTCAGAATAAAAGCTTCATCACTAAAAAAGTGCGGGTGCAATCAATCCCCACACTTAAATTGATAGAACTTACCTATATTAAAACGATTTCTCTCGTTTTTTCACAGGAACCTGCAATCGAATAAACATATGCCGTTTATTTTCATTTAGAATAGGATGTTCATAGACAACTTCACAAATATAATCTCCGGTTACTTGGTAACCTGCTTTTTTGATGTTTTGGCAAAAACAAGACAATACTTCGAGCTCTTCTTTAAACGAATGACAATAGCTAATTGCATAGAGCGCTTTTGGAAATGTATAAGGAATTAGAGTATCGGTCGCACTTAATTTGGAATTAATAATAAACATTTTGTTTGAGAACCAGTTTTGGGTACAAAAGTTGTGTTTATCCATCACTGTCCCAATGCGCATAAAGGGAGCAGGGATAATTTGTTCATTAACGAGCGTGTTTTTAAATGAACGCAAGCATTTTTCATAACCTTCATCATTCATTTGGTAAATATTATTTTCGAGGGTATAGGTGAGTGCTTCACGTTTAGGTAAATAGTCAAAACTAAGCTCAGGACAATTTTGATGTTCGATGTAGAGTTGAGCCGATTGCCGATAAAGATCGAGTTCTTTTAATTTTTGTGACAACTGTTGATGCTCCAACAATAACTGTTGTGCTTGATCTTCAATTTCATTTAGTAAGCGTCGCGAATTTTGGTCAGAAAGAATGCTTTTAATTTGTTCAATGGAAAAATCAAGCTGTCTTAAATATTGAATAATATCAATAATAGCCGATTGGTTAATGTGATAATAACGATAATTTGTGAAGTTATCAACTTTATAAGGTGGTACTAATCCAATAGTGTCATAATAGCGCAACGTTTGTATTGGAATATTATTAATACGGGCAAACTCGCCTATTTTCAATAAGTTATCCAATTTTAAAAACCCTCCTTGACTCTATAGTTACTATAGACATTATACTTTAATTGTGATAAAAAATACAAATAAGGAGTGTTGAAAATGGCGTTAAATAAAGTGAAGGCAGTTCAGTATGGTTGTGGGAAAATGTCAACAGTGATTATTCGTTATTTGGTAGAGCATGGTGTCGAGGTAGTGGGGGCGATTGATAATAATCCACAAGTTGTAGGACAAGATGTAGGAGATTATGCAGAATTAGGCTATAAAACAGGAGTTAAGATTTCGGATGATGCACAAGCAGTCTTTGACAGTTGTCAAGCGGATATTGCGATTATGACTATCTTCTCATATATGCCTGAAATGTATGAGTTTTTTGAGTTGGCTTTGAAAAATAAAGTTAATGTCATTACTACTTGTGAGGAAGCCATTTATCCTTGGAACACCTCACCGGCAGAAACGAATCGTTTAGATCGCATCGCTAAAGAAAATGGCGTGACGATTATGGGCTCTGGTATGCAAGATATTTATTGGATTAATATGCCTTGTTTGATGTTAGCCGGAATGAATCAAGTGAAGAAAATTAAAGGCGTCGTTTCTTATAATGTGGAAGATTATGGATTAGCCTTAGCAGAAGCACATGGGGCTGGTTATGATTTAGATAAGTTCAATAAAGAAATTGCTTCAGCAGAAAGTTTCCCTTCCTATATGTGGAATGCTGCGGAAGCCATTTGTTCAAAAATGAACTGGACTATTACTGAGATATCACAAAAATCGGTTCCTTATACTTTAGATGAAAATATTGAATCTGAAACATTAGGACGCGTGATACCAGCAGGTCAAGCTACCGGTATGTCAGCTGTTACAACTATTAAAACCAATCAGGGAATTGAATTAGAAGTTGAATGTATTGGAAAAGTCTATCGCCCAGAAGATGGTGATATGTGTGATTGGTATATTACAGGGGAACCCGATATGGAATTCACCTTGAAGAAACCTGACACTGTTGCTTTAACATGTGGAACAATTGTTAACCGCATTCCAAGTGTTATAGCGGCAGCACCTGGCTTTGTCACTTCTGAAAAAGCTCGCCCAACCAAGTTTACAACTTATCCAATGCACCTTTATGTTTAATTAAATAAAACTTATCAAAATCACCTCTCAAATGACCGAGCATTTTAAATGCCAGAGATTCATCCAATTGAGAGGTGTTTTTTTGTAATAGAGAGGGCTATTGTTGCCAATATCATCGGTTTTATTACTTGTTTTCTAATTATCCGTTCGATTATCCTTCATCATCACCACGATTCTAAATGGACGTTTGGGATGTGAGTGAAGGTGCGTCATTTGAATGCAAACTCGTAAAATATAAATAAATAAGCACTAAAAAGGAGTCATATTTGGCAACAGGAACCAAACCTAACTTTTTACGATTATATAATAGCGAAACCGCTTGTGAATTGAGATGGAACAAAAATATTAAATATTCCGTTTACTTTCTCATATTCGTGAAAAAACAAAAAACTGTTATCGGTAACAGAATTTTTTGAACCAGTCCCGTTCTGCCAAAAATATTCAGTACGATATTAAGCAAGAGATTATCCTAATAACCTTAAAGTGAAGGGATGAGAACACAATAAACATCTTGGAAAGCTTGATATATCAATGTTTATCGTTGTCTAATTAACGAGTGACGGATCGTTCACAGTGAATAAAAGATTAGAAACTATCTGATAGATAAAAAACCGTTGTTTTCAATAAAAAGCGAGTGATTCAATGTTTTTTAGAAAACAGAGTGCTAATCTTTCTCATAATTATTTAACTTTGTAAACGGTTGCACGAAAGCGTTTGTAATGCTATAATGAAGATAAATATTACTTATCTAGGGGGAAAAAATATGGTTAAATTTCCATTTTTCAAACGTGCAGGGTTAGTTTTAGCAGCAGCAACGATGTTTTCGGTCCCATCAGTTTCAGCGGCTTCGTCAAGTGCCGATGCGTTCACTTTATATTCAAATAAAAGTGAAACACAAGAAGCCTTAACGAATTATGCTAAGTTATGGGGAGAAGCTAATGGAGTCGATGTGACGATTAAAGTTTGTTCTGGTTCTTGTACATTAGGTGACCAATTAAAAGCAGACTTCACTGCTGGAGATGGTCCTGACGTGTTTGTTATTGAAGGTCAAGCTGGATATGATATGTGGGCTGATTTCTTAACACCGCTAGAAGGTGATTGGGTAGACCAAACTGAATTTGAGTTTAAACAAGGTGATGACGTTTATGGCTTCCCAGTATCTGTTGAAGGGTATGGTTTAGCTTATAATGCTGATTTATTAGAAAAAGCAGGAATTGATCCAGCGACTTTAGATTCATTTGAAGCATTAAAAGCAGCGATGGAAGACTTAGAAAACCGTAAAGAAGAATTAGGCTTAACAACGGTTGTCGCAAATGCTACTAAAGAAGGCGAAACATGGATTATGGGGAACCATGACTTTAACGCATTCTTAGGTGGAGGCTTAGAAAATGGTGACCGTTCTATTGTTGAACAAACCTTGAAAGGTGAAGTCGACGAACAACGTATGGCAGACTATGCTGACTGGGTTGAATTATTATTCAATCACACTGAAAAACAAATGTTAACTGTTGGTACGCAAGAAGACATGGATATCGCTTTTGCATCTGGTCAAGCAGCATTCTTACACCAAGGAAACTGGAAAGATCCTAACTTAAAAGAATTAGAAGCTGACTTTGCGATGGGATTCATCCCTTATCAAACTTTAGGTACTGATACAAATGCAGATGGATTATTCATCGGAGCTCCTTCATACTATGTTGTAAATAAAGAATCAGCAGCGATGGAATCTATTACGAAGTTCTTCAATGACATGGTTTCAACACCTGAAGGTCAAGATTATATCGTTAACCAAGCCAATATGATTTCAGCATTCTCAACAACAACTGAATCACCAGAAGCACCAATGTCTGCTTTCTTAGCACAATGGGTTGCTGATGAAAAACCAGTTTATTCATTCGACTCAATTTACTTTACACCAGATGGATTTGGTATGAATAACTTAGGACCAATCTATGGACAATTTGCTCAAGGAAATATTGACAAAGCTGAATTCATTAAATTGATGACAGAAGAAATTGCTAAAATTCCAAGCTTATTAGGTGAATAATTGTATTTTAGTTAAACTTGCATCAGGTTAGAAATGATTCAGTTTCTGACTCAATTTCTAATCTTGATATAAAAGCACAGTGGTTTGGTAGTGTCAAATAAGGTGTCCTAGGGAAAGGACCTAATTTATACTGACTCAACTGTGAAGGAGTGGGCATATGAAGCGAAAATCATGTGATTTTCTACTTCTAGCCCACTCCCATTCTTTAAGGAGGGGAATTTTATGGCAGAAAAAGGTTATATCGCAAAGAGAAGTAAACGTCAACGACGGAATTTCTGGTTATTAGTTGCTCCGGCCTTTATTTCATTAATTTTAGTAATTTTTATTCCATTTTTCATGGGGATTTATTATTCATTTACTGATTGGGGCGGTATTATTAAACCGGAAGCTAATTTAAAAGGACTACAAAACTACTTTGATAGTTTTGCGGATTCACGTTATCGTTATTCCGTAATGGTGACCTTTATTTTCGCATTTTTTAATATTATTACCATTAACATTGTTGGGTTCACCTTAGCGATGATCGTATCCAGTAAGGTCAAAGCGCGCGATGTTTACCGTGCTGGTTTCTTTATCCCGAACTTAATTGGTGGACTTGTGTTAGGGTATATTTGGCAATTTATTTACAATAATGTCTTTCCGAATATTGGCAAAACGATAGGCTTTGACTGGTTAGCGAATAATTTATTCTTGGGTAATCCTAAATTAGCAGTCATGGCATTGGTAATGACGTCGACTTGGCAATATGCCGGTTATATTATGATGATTTATTATGCTGGTTTACAAAATGTACCCCAATCATTATATGAGTCAGCGTCATTGGACGGGGCTAATTGGTGGGAAAAATTACGTCATATTACATTCCCAATGATTATGCCAGCCTTTACGGTCTCATTATTCTTAACGATTAATAACTCATTCAAAATGTTCGATGTGAACGTGTCCTTAACAGGTGGCGGTCCTTCTATGATGTGGAATGGAGCAGCCATTAAGTCAACCGAATTTATGACGATGAATATTTATAATACGGCATCGGTTGAAAATAAATTAGCTTTAGGACAAGCACGAGCCGTTATTTTATTCGTTATTTTAGTGGTGATTAGTTTAACGCAAACGACTATTACCAAACGTCAGGAGGTTGAAATGTAATGAAAGCAAAATGGCCCAAAATCTTGTTAGAAGTTTTTTCTTTACTCGTGTTCGTATTATTTATTTCACCGATTTTGCTAATTACTATTAACTCAGCTAAGTCCTCCCGTGAAATATTACTCAATCCTTTATCATTACCAGAAAATTGGGGCAAAATATGGGAAAACTTTATTTCCATTTGGAATAATCCTTCCATTGATTACCGTGGCTCATTTTTATCCTCTGTTATTATCACGGTATTGTCCTTGACGTTAATTTCATTATTTAGTTCACTAGCTGCATGGGGCTTGGTTCGTTATAAATCTAAAACTTCCAATGTTATCTTTTATCTATTTGTAGCTTCGATGGTTATTCCGTTCCAAGTGGTGATGTACCCATTGATTTCTTGGTTTAGAACACTTTCAGTCAATATTACACAACCATTATTTAGTGTGTCATTGTTACGTTCCTACCCAGGATTAATCTTAGCTTATATCGGCTTTGGTATGGGATTATCGGTCTTTATGTTCCATGGATTCTTAAAAGGGGTACCATTGGAAATTGAAGAAGCTGCCGAAATTGACGGTGCTAATAAATTCCAAACCTTCTTCTATGTGGTCATGCCGATTATGAAACCAATCTACATGACGATTATCATTTTAAATGGTATTTGGATTTGGAACGACTACTTACTCCCTATTCAATTATTAGGAGTGGGAAATGAAATCCAAACATTACCGATTGCGTTATCCAACTTTGCGGGTTCTTATACTAAGCAATGGGATATGATTTTATCTTCCAGTTTAATGATTATGATTCCGATCATCATCGTCTTCTTATTAGCACAAAAACAAATCCTTAAAGGAATGGTTGACGGCGCTATTAAGTAATGGGTGAAATATTATCAACTTCATAAGTCACATCCGTGTAGGGGTTCATTGAGATGGGAGTGGACGATGCATAATTACCGGTTGGAACAATTATTATCCGAGCAAGATGCACCAGACTTTGAAGTAATTTACTCAACCTGTCGTCAGAAAGTAGCAACGGCAGTACAAGCATTGAAATAGAATGTTGAAACGACTACCTAAGGGTGGTCGTTTTTGTAGACCAAATAGAAGTTGAACGACTGCTGTTTATAAGGGAAGAAGATTATAAGAGGGAACGACCTTAAATATTATTTAAGTTGCTGCATAGCATTTATATTCATCGATTTTACTAGATGGTGTTGGTATAATAGATGTGAGGTGATAACATATTAAAAACCAAAACAAGAACAAAAGGCAATTCAATTGTGGTAACTTTACCTGTTGCTAAAAATATGACATTACAAAGTCAAAAAGAATATTTTGTTAACTATTTGGAAGATGGGAGTATTATTTTGATACCTAAAGCTGAAGAACCCTTTTTAGCAGTTAAAGATGGTGCCTATTACGAAGTGGCAGTGTTAGAAGGTATGCCAGTTTCGGGAAATGAGGTATGGTAATGTTAGGAATGAATAGCTATGTTGCATCAAAAGGAGATAGAATATGTGGCGAAAGAAGTTTCAACAAGTTGAGCTTGACAGAGGATACCAGAATTTTCTCATCATGCCGTAAAAAGTTTTATAAAAAGAGAAAAAATGAAGCTAAAAGAGCCAACTCCATTTAAAATCAAAATTAAATGATGTTTGACGCTTGGTATGTTGTTTGTTTAGTGAAAGAGGTTGCTTGTCAAAAGAGAAGAGGTCATGAACATGCATAATAAAATGAAAACACAGAAAAAGGGCTCAATCTGGAAAAAGTTACTTATTGGACTAGCTATAGTGATGATGGTATTAGTGGTGGGATTAGCAGCATTTTCCGTTTTTACTTACCAGGAAAATATTTCAGGACGACAAGAAAGTTTTGCGCCCTTAATGTTAGAAGTAAAAGATTATGACGGCTTACAACGAACGGAAATGCCATTTTCTTCTAATGAAGAACAAAAGCTAATGGGGTATTTATATCAAAAAGGTAAGAACCAAAAAGGGGTCATTGTCTTAGCCCATGGCTATGGTGACGGTGGACATAATTCTTACATGGATTTAGCCGATTATTTTGCGTCGAATGGTTATTATGTATTTACCTATGATGCGACGGGAACTGATGAGAGTGAAGGGGAAGGTGTAGGTGGTTTCCCACAAGGAGCCATTGACTTGGATTATGCGATTCGTTTTGTTAAAACTCAAGACCAGTTGAAGGACTTGCCACTCATGCTATTTGGCCACAGTTGGGGTGGTTATAGTGCGGGTAATGTCTTAAATTTTCAACCTGATGTTCAAGCGGTCATTACAGTAGCAGCCTTTAATCAATCTTCGGATATTTTTGAAGTGGTTGGCCGTCAAGAAGCTGGCGACGGTATTGAAGTGATGATGCCATTTGTTAATTTATATGAACGCATTAAATTTGGAGATTATGCCACTAAGACAGCTTTAGAAGGTTTTGGCAATACGGATGCTAAGATTATGATCGTGCAAAGTCAAGATGATGAAGTGGTACCGATGGCTTATGGATATGATTCGTTTTACGAACAATACGGTGAGGATAATCGTTTTGAATTTGTGCTCTATGAAGACCGAGGTCATAATCACTTATTCAGAGATGAGACTTATATCAATGAGTTTGTAGACGGCATGAACACCTACGTTAACTCATTCTCGTTTAATTATGATGAAGTAGGAGAAGCATTACGGGATGAAGCGAAAACAAGCTATGTTTTAACTCACCTCGATCGCGAAAAGTGGAGTCATTCACTGGATGAGTCTGTCGTGAGTAAGTTTGTAGAGTTCTATGATTCGGCTTTGTAGTGAGAAAGTATAAAATGCTCAAAAAAGATGAAAAACCCGACCAAAATGGAATTGGATTCCAGATTGGCCGGGTTTTTGGTTGAAAATAATAATTTTTTAGTGAAATAGATAAAAAGTAATGAGTTTTTAAACAATAGAATTTAACATACTCGCAATCTTACTTAGAGAAAAAGGGGAAAGTTTGCTTAGTGTAAAATAACTGTTGGTCACCTAAAAGCAAAAAAACATTGACATTTATGAAAACACTTGCTACAATTAAATCAACTTAAACGGTTAAGTTGATAAAAAAGTAAAGTATAGGAGATAAAATTATTATGAAAAATAAATTTTCAAAAATTGCCGGATCAGTACTATTATTTGCTTTATTGACCACTGGATGTAGTGATACAAATCAAAAATCAGATGATTCGTCAGAAGTAGATAATGTACAAACCAATATTCAAACTGAAGAAGCGGAAAAATCAAGCAAGGTAAAAGTGACCTTATATGATAGTGATGGAAGCGCTGTTTTAGAAGAAAAGGAAATAGAGAAGGGAGGTAAATTAGAAAAGCCTGAGCTAGCAAAAGAAGGATATGAACTCATAGGTTGGTTTGCAACTCCTGCAATGAAGCATATGTTTGATTTTGATTCAGAAATCACTGAAGATTTAAATTTATATGCAGGCTTTACAAAATATGAAGATGATAAGAGAGAGTTTTACATCCTAGGTAACGGTAAAAGTGAACTTTTATCAAAATCTAATTGGGGTGAAGTTGTAGAGGATGAGTTTAAATTAAAGAAAGCAGATTCAGATAAAGAAAATATTTACACAATAAGCGTAGATCTAAAAGAGGGTGATGAGTTTCAATTTGCTATCAATGGTAGCTGGGAGAATCAAAGAGGATTCGGTTATTTAGATACAATCGAAAAAGATGGAGAAGAGTATTTTGAAAACTCTGGCGGACTTGGTGATGTTAGCGTCAAAAGAGCAAATATTAAGGTTGTTAAACCAGGAAGATATACATTTACCTTAAAAACTCACCCAGCAGAAGACTATTATGACGAAAAAGATGAGTCATATACAGAAGAGGGCAAAGAAAACTTCAACCTCAACCCATATGATGTGATCTCATGGACATTTGAAGGTTAAAAAGGGGTTTTAAGAAAATATAGGAGCCGCCAAAATATCTTTTATATTTGATATTGTAATTTGTCGGCTTCTATAAAAGTATGTTGTGTTCGTCTGTAGATATTCTTTTATCTGCTAATTTAATAGCATTTAATACGGTGTTGAAAAGTTTGTCTTTGTCTAAGGGTACAAATAATACATTTGGATTATTAGAATAAAAATTATAAAGGGATTTTTCTAATATAAGGGTGTTAGTTTTGATTTCAGGTAAATCATTAGCATCCTTAAGGAAAATAACATTATTAAAAGAATTTTCTATAATTTCTTTTCTTTCTATATTATTTGTGTCTACAGTTAATAAGGTAAATTCATCTTTAAAGAATTCAAAAGAAGTTTCATTAATTTTTCTGTAATCTCTATTAATTTGATAGAATACAGGGT
This sequence comes from Globicatella sp. HMSC072A10, assembly GCF_001811625.1. Classification (NCBI taxonomy): domain Bacteria; kingdom Bacillati; phylum Bacillota; class Bacilli; order Lactobacillales; family Aerococcaceae; genus Globicatella; species Globicatella sp. HMSC072A10. The sequence continues at coordinate 11,347 of NZ_KV805809.1, forward strand.
CATTTATATATGAATTTATAGCTATTAATGGTGTAAATGTTTTATTACCAATATTTAAGAATTCTTCTTTTGTTAAGTCTATTGTGATTATAGTATTGAAGCTATTTAGGTTATCTATAGTATTATCACCTGAAATTATTAGATGAAAGCCCTTATCTTGGAAAAAGTCGGCTAACTTTTTTATAAAGCTATAAACGTTAGCATTATAAATCAAACTATCATCATTTCTTGTTATTAAAAATATACTTTTATACTTGTTGCTTGCCAGGGCACGGGCGTTTTGGTTGGGAGAATAGTTAAGAAGATTTGCTACTTGTAATACTTTTTTTCTTGTTTCCTCTGAAATCTTCTGATCTTTTCTCTCGTTGATTACATATGATACTGTAGCTACCGATACGCCTGCTGCCTTAGCAACATCCTTAATTGTTACTTTTGTACTCATAATATTATTATAATATAGGATAATTATTAAAAAAGCAAGACAGGAGATAAAATGAACGAAGAAGCGATTTTACATATAATGGATTCTCATATGAGTTTTCCAATTAATAAGAATGAAATAATAATAAGAATTCGAACATCTAAATTTGATTCACTAAAAGTTTCTATTATTCATGGTCCTAAATTTACTTATCATATAACTAGGTATGAGGAGGAAATGAGGCTTGGCTATGTAGATAGGCTATTTAATTATTTTGAAATAAAATTAAATGTTTCAGATGATAGGTTGGCATATATATTTAAGATAGAAGAAAATGGTGAAACTTATTATTTTAGTGAGGATGGAATCAGTAAAGAGTATGACTTTGATTTAGGGTTTTATAATTATTTTCAGATGCCTTCAATAAATGATGCAGATATTATGCCCTACATACCTTGGATGAAAAGTGCAGTATTTTATCAAATATTTATAGATAGGTTTAACCGCGGGGATTATCAAAAAGATGATTCTTATATAAATTCAAAATGGGGAGATATTCCAAGACAAGATAGTTTTACTGGAGGTGACCTTAAAGGGATTATAGATAGACTTGATTATTTAAAAGATTTAGGAATAAATACTTTGTACCTAACTCCTATATTTAAATCACCAAGTAATCATAAATACGACATAATTGATTATTATGAGATTGATTCTCAATTTGGGGATAAGTCTAAATTAAAAGAACTTGTTGAAAAAGCACATAAAAATGGAATTAGGATAATACTTGATGCTGTCTTTAACCATATTAGCAAGGAAAACTATATGTTTAAGGATGTTAAAGATAAGGGGATAAATTCAAAATATTATGATTGGTTTTCTATTGATGGTGATTATATAGAAGAAGATGATGTTAATTACAAAACATTTTCAATGGTAGATTATATGCCTAGACTAAATACATCAAATACAGAAGTTCAAGATTATTTAATCAAAGTCGGTAAATATTGGATTGAAGAATTTGGTATTGATGGATGGAGATTAGATGTGTCTGATGAGGTTTCACATGATTTTTGGAGAAGATTTAGGAAAGAAATTAAGAGTATAAATAAAAATGCGGTTTTAATCGGTGAGAATTGGCATGATGCAGCTAGTTACTTACAGGGAGATCAGTTTGATTCTATAATGAACTATAGTTTTACAAAAACATCTTTAGATTATTTTTGTAATAAAATTGATGCTGAAAATGCAGCCTTTAAATTAAATGGTATTTTGATGAGAAATAAAGATCAAGTTAACAGGATGAATTTAAACCTAATCGATACCCATGATACACATAGGTTTTATACTGAGGTTAATCAAAATAAAGATAAGGTCCTTGCCTCTATAGCCTTGATGACTATGTTTTTAGGTGCTCCATGTTTATACTATGGAACAGAGATATTTCTAGAAGGAGGCTATGATCCTGATTCAAGAAGGAATTTTGATTGGAATTTAGTAGAAAAGAATTCTAAGCAAATAAATACAATAAAATCAATTTTTGAATTGAAAAATCTAGCCCCCATAAAACATGGTGATATAAAAATTACTTGTGAAAAAAATCAACTAATTATAACCAGATCATATGAGAATGAAAATATAAGCTTATATATCAACTTAGATCAGGATATTAGTTTCGATAAAAAAAATACAGAGATTCTATCATCTAACAAATATAATAATGAAATTTTAGAGAAAGATGGATACTTAATAGTTTCAGATAGGAGTAGTCATGAAAAATAGCAAAAAAATATTAAGTCTTATATTAATTTGTGTCTTTTTATTATCAGCTTGTTCATCAAATAAGGGTGAAATAGGAATTAATAAAGCAGATAAAGAGGTTAGCTCTTCATCTAATAAACATTTTACTGGAGAACTTGAAAAAAATGTAACTATAAAAGTGGTTGAAAATGATACGGCAATCTCTAAAGGATACTTCAAAGAGATATTAGATGCTTTTAATGAGAAATATTCAGAATATGGAATAAAGGCAGTAGATGCCAACATAGATCAAAACACAGATTTAGCAAATGATGGACCTTATGGATATGGACCTGATGTCTTATACCAAGCTAATGATGTCATAATGCAATACTCTAGAGCTAAACATATTTTGCCTCTACCAATAGAAGAAATAGAGTCGATTAAAGAAACACCTGAAAATGCAATAGACGCCTTTAGTTTGGAAGTTGATGGCAATAAGTACCATGTTGGTGTACCTGTAAATGTTCAATCTCCTATGCTATTTTATAGGGAAGATTTACTACCAGAAGACTGGAAAACTACTTGGGATAAGAATTCTAACGATATACCAGATATGATTGAAGATTGGAACTCTATGTATGCCTTTTCAAAACAAAGAAGAGAAGAAGGCAACTACGGATATATGCAGTCGTTAAACAATGTATATTTCTCAAGTGGATTCTTGTTTAGCTATGGAGCATATATATTTGGCGATAATAATACAAATGTTGAAAAAATTGGGTTTTCTGAAGGAGAAGCGGAAAAAGGGGTCCATGTTATAGAGCAACTAGCATCACAGATGAATGAGGAATCTATAGACGATACTATAACTACAAATTCTTATAGCCAGCTTGCAAAAGGAAAGTACTTTGCAACCATGACGACACCTGATGTATACTCAACATTCATTACCGAATTACAAAATGTATACGAGGAAGAAGGTCTGACGAAAGAAGAAGCTTTAGAAAAAGCTAAGAAGAATCTAAAGATGGTACAGGTTCCTAAATTACCTGAAAGTGGAGATTTGGAAGAAAAAGACCCTAAATTAATTGATATGAAGACAATGGGCGGAATAAGCGGCTATGCAATAAGCTCTTATACAAAAGCACCAAATGCTTGCTTAGAATTCATAAAATTCGCCACAAATTATGAAAATATAAAATTAAGAAATGAATTATTAGGAATAGCACCTGTAAGAAAAGATTTAGTAAGCAAATTAGGACCTACAGAAAATGAATTTATAAAGAGATTAGAAAATGATGAAATAGTATTAATGCCATCTATACCTGAACTTTCACAAGTGTGGACTCCTATGGGAACTTTCTTATCAGACATTGTTAAAAATACATTTAGAGAAGATAAGGACAAAAAATACAAAGATGAGAAAGATCTTAAAAAAGGTTTGGAAGCTGTAGATAAGCAAATATACGATGCGATTCATACGCTTAACTAGGAAGAGATTATATGAAACCTAAAATATTTAAAAAGAATTATAAAAAAGAAGAAGTAAATTTTAAAGACTTATCTTTAAGGTCTAGAATGTCCTATATTTTTATGGGACTTGGTCAAATTTTATATAAACAGTATGCAAAAGGTTTGATATTTATAGGATTAAACCTAATGTTTATCATGTATTTCTTGATAAGAGGTATAGATGATTTTGTTGGATTATTCACATTAGGAACTCAGAAAGCAGATTTATGGCTAGGATTAGAGGGAGACAACTCTGTTGTTTTCCTCCTAATGGGAATATTTTCAATTATTATAATAGTAACGTGGATTTCAATATATAGGCTTAATATTAGGGATATCAAAAATATTGAGACAAGAATAAGTAAAGATGAAAAACTTCTTGGATTTAGTGAAGATTTAAAAAAACTATTTGATAAGAAATTCTATGTCTTTACTTTAGCACTTCCTATCTTTGGAGTATTGATTTTTAATGTTTTGCCAATTGTCTTTATGATACTAATTGCCTTTACTAACTATGGGGGAAATATTATACCACCAGAGCTTGTGGATTGGGTTGGTCTTGAGAACTTTAAAAACTTATTGACCTTATCTCAGTTCGGTCCTACTTTTTTCAAGATATTAACTTGGAACCTATTATGGGCGGTAGCATCAACCACATTAAATTATTTTTTAGGTCTGGGCTTAGCTTTATTATACGAAAATAAATTTGTAAAGCATAAGGCGCTTTGGAAAGCTTTCCCTATTCTAGCATATGCAATTCCAGGTTTTATAACATTATTAGCATTTAAGTTCATGTTCTCGTACGGAGGCCCTATAAATCAGCTTATAGTAGAAGGCGGGAATAAACCAATCGGATTTTTAGACCTAGATGCTAAATGGATGGCAAGATTAATTGGACTTGGAGTAAATGCTTGGATAAGTATTCCATCTATAATGTTATTAGCAACCGGACTATTATCAAATAGAAATATGAGTATGTATGAAGCGGCTAGCATAGATGGAGCCAGTTCTTGGACACAATTCAAAAGAATAACCTTACCCTATATGATTTATGCAACAACACCTGTACTAATTGGACAATTTGTAGGTAATTTTAATAATTTTGGTATATTCTACTTTTTAAGAGGTGGACTATATTTAGATGGTTATTTCTTAGCGAGCGATACAGATTTATTGATAAATTGGCTATATAACCTATCAATAAGCAATAATTATTATAATATTGGTGCTGCAATAAGTTTGGTAATATTTATTATAACTTCTGTATTAAGCTTACTAGTCTATGTTAGAACTAATTCATATAAGGAGGATTAGATGAAAAAGCAAAAATATTTAATTAGAAAAATCATAATATATATAATCCTAGTATTAGTTAGTTTTGTATTTTTCTTTCCTACATTGTGGGTTATCTTAGCTTCATTTTCTAAGTCAGGATCTATCTATTCGCTCAATGGATTTTTCCCAAGCTCTTATAGTTTGGTTAGCTTTAAAAAGCTTTTTACCGATACTAGTCTTTATAACTATCCAAGATGGTTCATGAATACTCTTATCATTTCCTCAGTTAGCTGCATTGTGGGTACATTTTTGGTTATTTTAACAGCCTATACAATGTCTAGGATCAAATTTTCCTGGAAAAAGAAATTGAATAAAACAACAATTGTTTTGGGAATGTTTCCTTCATTTATGGGTATGATTGCGGTTTATCTACTTATGACTCAATTTGATTTGATCAATAAGTTATCAAGTTTAATTTTAATATATAGCGCTTCAGCTCCGCTAGGTTATCTTACACAAAAAGGATTTTTTGACACAATTCCAAAGGAAATAGATGAAGCTGCAAGGTTAGATGGCGCATCAAGCTTTCAAATTTTTAAAAGAATTCACCTACCCCTATCAAAACCCATAATTGTCTATACAGCTTTAACCACATTTGCTTGGCCATGGAGTGATTTTATTTTGCCAAAACTTCTCTTAAAGCAAAAGAGTTTATATACTGTAGCTGTAGGTCTTATGAGTTTGGATGAGACCGAGTTTTCAAGATTTGCAGCAGGAAGTGTATTTATTGCTGTTCCTATAGTTTTGTTATATTTTCTTTTGGTGAAAAATATGGTCAAGGGATTAACTGAAGGTGCTGTTAAATAGAAAATTAAGAAATATATATCTTTAAAGAGATATTTATAAAACAAATTTTTCTAATAGAAATAATGCCTCTACAACTTTTTGTGTGGATCCACTACATATTTATTGGAGAGAAATGATATAGATTATAGAACCTTTTTACCAACCAAAACCACCTTCGGGTGGTTTTTTTATTTCCCAAAAACGATATTTTGCACATACTTAACAATCATAATTTGACTGAAAATGATTGTTTTTGATTGTTTAAACGGATACAACACAACAAATTTGAGGTAAAATGATTTATTTTGATTGAAAACGATTGACTTATTGATTTTTTCGTGATAATATGAGCACAAGAATGAGGTGACAATATGTTAAAAGATGATCGTTTAGCGAAGATAGTAGAACTAATCAATCGACATAAAACACTTAAAACGGATCAAATTGCCGAATCTTTAGATATTTCATTGGCGACTGTTCGCCGAGATTTAAATGAATTAGATGAAGCCAAAAAGATTAAGAAAATCTTTGGTGGTGCAAAATCGATTGTGATTGCGGATTACGTTACAACTGAAGATGCCATGGATACTAAGATGTCCGTTAAAATTCAAGAAAAGATTTTAATTGGGCAATTAGCCGCACAACAAATTAAGGAAAATGATTTTGTATATATGGATGCGGGTTCGAGTGTGGAAGCAATGGTTTCTTTTATCAATACTACCAATGTTACTTTCGTTACCAATTCAATCGGAATTGCACGTGATTTGTCAGCTCGAAATTATAAAGTTTTTATTTTACCAGGAGAAATTAAGTTAAGCACCGATTCGATTATCGGGATTGCAGCTAGTGAATATTTACGGCGCTTTAATTTTACAGTTGGTTTTTTTGGAACAAATGGTTTGCATAAAGAGTTTGGTTTTACAACGCCTGATATCAATGAGGCGATGGTCAAAACAGCAGCGATTGAACGATGCAAGGAAGTGATGATTTTAGCGGATGATAGTAAAGTCGGTAAAGTGTCTCAAGTGACGTTTTGTCATGATGCTGAAGCGAAAATTATTACTAACCAATTCATTGACGGGACAGAACAAGCCATCATGACGACTTTGGAGGAGGAACTATGATTTACACTTTAACTTTAAATCCTGCATTAGACCATATCGTGAGATTGAAAAAAGTAGAAGCAGGGGAAACAAACCGCATGGATGCTGAAAGCGTTAGCGCCGGTGGTAAAGGCATCAATGTCAGTAAAATTTTGAAAAATTTAGGCGAAAGAAGTATTGCCTTAGGTTATATTGCTGGTTTTACCGGAAAAGAAATCGAGCGTGTGTTACGTGATGAGGATAAAATATTAAGTGATTTTATTTTAGTCAAAGAAGGATTTACTCGCATTAATACGAAAATCAAAGCGGATGTCGAAACAGAAATTAATGGTCCTGGTTTAACAATCAATGAAGCAGATCGTCAAGAATTAATTAATAAATTAGAAGACGTAAAAAATGGCGATTATTTATTTTTATCAGGAAGTATTCCAGCTTCATTAGGCAATGGATTCTATGCAGAAATTATGGAATTATTGAAGGATAAAGAGGTGGCCATTGCGGTTGATACGACTGGAGAAGCTTTAAAATTATCACTACCGTATGGGCCAACCTTGGTAAAACCCAATTTACGAGAACTAGAAGATTTCTTTGGTGTCACGATTGAAGATCCGCAACAAATTGAGCACTATTCAAAGGAATTACAAAAAATGGGTGCCAAAAATATAATCGTTTCGATGGGTGGCGATGGTGCTTATTTCTTATCAAGTCAAGGTGACAGTTTATTTTTAGCTGCACCAAAAGGAGAAGTAATTGATACAGTAGGGTCAGGGGACTCGATGGTAGCTGGTTTTATGTATGGATTAAAGAATCAATATTCACCGATTGAAGCGTTCAAATTAGGTGTAAGCTGTGGTAGTGCAACAGCATTTTCAGAAAATTTAGGCACTAAAGATGAAATTATGGCGATATATAATAAATTGTAAGAAGGGGTTTAGTATGAAAATTACAGAATTATTGCAACCAGTCGGCATTAGCTTAGGACAAGCAGCTGGCACCAAAGATGAAATCATTCATCGTTTAGCAGATTTGATGGAAAAGACCGGTGCTTTAACGGATAAAGATCAATATATTGAAGACTTAAAAATTCGTGAAGCTTCAGGTACGACAGGCATCGGTGAAGGGATTGCGATTCCTCATGCGAAGTCGAAAGGTGTTTTAAAACCACAATTAGTATCAATGATAGTACCAAGTGGCACGGACTATGAATCATTAGATGGTACACCAACTAATTTATTCTTTATGATAGCGGTACCTGAGAATTCAAACGATGAGCACTTAAAAGTATTATCACGTTTATCAACCATGTTAATGGATGAAAGTTTCCGTAACGCATTATTAAAAGCAACAGACAAGACCACATTTTTAAATACGATTAATCAAAAAGAAGCAGAAAAATTCCCAGAAGATTTCCAAGGTGTATTAGGCAAAGAAACAAATACTGGCTATGACATTGTAGCAGTTACAGGTTGTCCAACAGGAATTGCCCATACTTACATGGCAGCTGAAGGGATTATCAATAAAGCCAAAGAAATGGGTTACAATGTTAAAGTTGAAACACATGGGTCAACCGGAATTGAGAATGCTTTAACGACAGCTGAAATTGCTAATGCTAAAGGGGTTATCATTGCAGCGGATGTGGCAGTGGATAAATCACGTTTCAATGGTAAGCGCTTAGTGGATACCAAAGTGTCAGATGGTATTAACAAACCAGCAGAATTAATCAACCGTGTCTTAGATGAATCACGTCCTGTTTATCAAGCAACAGGTCAAGCATCAGCAGCTATTGAAGAGGCTAGCCATCTAACTGTTGGTCAAATATTCTATAAACACTTAATGAACGGTGTTTCGCATATGTTACCATTTGTTGTTGGTGGAGGGATTTTAATCGCGGTAGCTTTCTTATTAGACGATTATACAATCGATCCTTCAAGTTTTGGTTCGAATACACCATTAGCAGCTTTCTTTAATCAAATTGGGGGAGCAGCCTTCAGCTTTATGTTACCTGTTTTAGCCGGTTATATTGGAATGTCAATCGCCGACCGTCCAGGTTTAATGGTCGGGATGGTAGGGGGTTACCTAGCTAATACTGGTGGTGCTGGTTTCTTAGGAGCCTTAGCAGCCGGATTTATTGCGGGTTACTTAATCTTATTATTACGTAAAGTGACAGAACCACTTCCACGTTCAATGGACGGGGTTAAACCGATGTTAATTTTCCCAGTCTTTGGAATCTTAGGTATTGGTGCGATTATGCTTTTATTATTAAATCCACCATTAGCTCAATTAAATACCATGATTACAGATGGGCTAAATAATATGGGCAATTCATCTAAGTTATTATTAGGTGCTTTATTAGGTGCTATGATGGCAGTGGATATGGGTGGACCGGTTAACAAAGCAGCGTATGTCTTTGGTACAGCTCCTTTAGCGTCAGGTTCATCAGCAGTAATGGCAGCAGTAATGGCTGGTGGTATGGTACCGCCGTTAGCTATTTCATTATCCATGTTATTATTCAAAAATAAATATACTGAAAAAGATCGTCAAGCTATCCCAACAAATATTATTATGGGAATGTCATTCATTACAGAAGGAGCCATTCCTTTTGCAGCAGCTGATCCATTACGTGTGATTCCTTCAATGGCTGTCGGTTCAGGTTTAGCTGGATTATTATCAATGTTATTTGGCTGTTCTTTACGCGCGCCACATGGTGGTATCTGGGTCATTGGGGTTGTTGAAAATCCAGTAATGTACTTAGTATCAGTGATCGCAGGGGCAGTCGCAGGTGCCTTTATCTTAGGTATCTTAAAGAAAAACGTGACGGAGCATAAGGTTGATAAATTTTAGTCGAAATTATTGTTCGTTAATTAAAAGCGCAGTGGTT